>JAGOCU010000218.1 GCA_017998555.1 Thermoflexales bacterium | reverse complement strand
GCCAGGGTGCCTGTCGGCGGCGCGCTCAGCCACGCGATGCTGGCGCTGCACAACGTGCTTGACCCTTCGGCAAACGTCCAGCTCAGAGCGCCCGCCCCGGTGTTGGTCAGCCGGGCGCTGGCGGTGACGACGTTGAGGGTGGTGGTGAGCGTCAGGCTGGAGGGCGTCAGGTCCGCGCAGGGCAGCGCCGCGCGCAGGTCGGCCAGTAGGGTGACGGCGGCGCCGGCGGTGACGGTCGCCGTCATCGTCGATGTCAGCGCGCCGGGCGCTGTGACTGTGACCG
Source organism: Thermoflexales bacterium (assembly GCA_017998555.1). GTDB lineage: Bacteria > Chloroflexota > Anaerolineae > J036 > Brachytrichaceae > Brachythrix. The sequence continues at coordinate 4,357 of JAGOCU010000218.1, read as the reverse complement.
TATAGATGTCGGCGCTCAGCCAGCGCGCGGCCGCGCCCGTGTCGTCGGCGCGCAGACTGGCGCTGAAGGGGGCGGCGCTGGTAATTCCGATCTGCGCGCCGCCCAGCGCCGCCGGGCGTATATCGCAGGCCCCAAGTGTTTGCGCCGCAATACGCAGCAGACCCTGGTTGGCCAGGGGCAGGACCGTCATCGTCACTGCCGCGTCGCGCCGGGGCAATGTCGCGTTGCTGTCGACCGTCAGGGTGGCCGTGTAAATACCGGGCTGGGCGACCTGACTGGCGTCAAGCGTCAAGCTGATCAGGGAAGCGCCCATTTGTTCGGTGCTTGAGGGCGGATACGCCGTCAGCCACGGGGCGAGATCGGGCCGGCTCCCGCGACTGAAGCGGATGGCGAGATTCGGGCCGAGACTGGCCGTGTCGCGCGAGTACTGCAGACTTTGGGCTGGGCTGAACCCGCGAATGCCGACCGTGGCGCTGGCCCCGTCGTCGTAGGCGCCGATGCCAAACGAGACATCGGCGTACTGAAAGACGATCGTGCCGCTTTCGTAGAGCAGAACCTGAAACGTGGCCGCGCCCAAGGGACCGGCCGTGCTGTAGCGCGGGACATCCCGCCATTCGATCACGGCGGCGCGATTCGGCGCGACGCCAATGGTCGTCCATCGCACCGTCCCGCCCGCGTCCAGATCGTCCCATAACGGTGAGATGAGAGCAGCTGGCGCGCTTGAAAGGTCGAGGTTTTGATAGTCAACATCGCCGGAGGTGGCGCCAACCAGGATCGCGCCGTTATTGCCTATCCGCAGACTCTGGGTGGTCAGGGTGTAGAACCCGATCGGGAAGGGCAGGCTGATATTCACTTCGCTGTCGTCGCCGAGATTGAACGACTGACCGCCCGAGGTGTCCACCCAGGCATAGGTCGGACCGCCGGGTTCATCCGACGAGGTCCAGAAATAGCCGCCCGCATCCGGTCCGCCAAAGGCCGGGGCCGGAATATCGATATGGGCGCGCAGAGGGTCGAGGGCGAGTTGCCCGACACTGGACTCGAACGCCTGCCAGGTAAGCGTCACCGCGCCCGTATTTGTCACCCACATCCCGGTCGTCACGCTGGTTCCCTGGGTAAGGGTGATCTCAATCCGCTCGGGCGCGATCATCAGACCGGGCGCGGGCAGGCTGAAGTCATGGGTCAGCACCGCGCCGGCTGTGACGGTGACGACGGCGCTTGCGCGCCCCGCGGCGCCGGAACCGATGGCCGTGAGGGTGTGGGCGCCAGCCGGAAGGAACAGCGCATATTGACCCGGAGGCAGACCGGCGCCAGTGATGACGCTGAGGCCGACCGTGGGGCTCACCGTCGCGCCGTCGATCAGGCCGCCATCGCCGGCGCCGGTGACACGCCCCGTAACAATCCCGCCGGCGATGGCCGCGCAGTCGGTGTGTCCAAAACGCACGTTGTCCACCTGCCACCACCAGTCGAAGGAGGCGTTGTAATACCGGAAACGGGCCATCACATTGGACCGGCCGCCCGCCACGGCGGAAACATCGATTGTTTCTTCAATGGGTCCCAGATACGATTCGGTGCGGCGCCATACATTGATCCAGGGCCCCGACGCGCCATTCTGGCTGATATCGACATCGGCGACTTCATTTGGCGCGGTGGCAAACCAGACGAAGTCCGTGCGGAAACGCAGGAATACTTCGGGCTCCGTTGAGAAGTTCAAGGAGGGCGTGCGCAACTCGGTGTCCTGATTCTTGCCACCACCATAGAAATCGCTGTCTACGATGGCCATGCCCCCCGCGCCGCCGGTCCGGTTGCCCCGCGTCTTTGGATCGTTGAAAGCCCACGCCCCGCCGCCGCTCGTGTCGACCACCGTCCAGCCCGCGGGCGTCGATGTGGCGCTGAACGTCTCAAAAACGCCCAGGAAGTTTGCCGCGTATCCGGCAGGTGCGCAATCGACGTTGGGCGACAGGTTGAGGTCGCGGGTCAGCGCAGCCGTGAGATCAATCGTCGCGGTCGCTGGCCGATAGCCCTGCAAGCCGGCCACCGCCGTGATCACCACCCCCGGGCCAATCGGCAGGGTCAGGCTGTAGAAACCGGTTACGGCGTCGGACCAGGTGGCCTGGGTCACGTCGCCGGCGGCGGCAATGACCCACGACTGCAGGGGATAGGCGTGTCCGGCGTCACGCGTGATGCCGGATAAGGCCGCGCGCGGCAGGGTGGTCAAGGACACCCCGAGGGTCGTGGTCAGGTTGGGCGCGAGGGTGACACCGGTCAAGGTCTGGGAGACATACCCGGGCGCAGAGACACTCGTGGTGTAGACACCTTCCGAGGCAAAGAGGAACGCTTCGCCGCCCGATCCCGTATCGCCGATGGTCGCAGTCGCCCCCGACGCATCGATCAGGCTGACCGACGCGCCCGAGATTCCGGCGCCGGCGTCCGAATCTCGGACCGACACGGCCAGCACGCCGTAGCTTGCGTCGATGTTGTAGACCACCAGGGCGTAATCCTGATCCAGGCTGTCCGGCGCGGATGGCACGCCGTCGCCGACGATGTTGCGGGCGACGACGCGGACGGTCAGCGGCCCGCTCAGACCAGCGGGAAGAAAGACGCTCTCGACCGAATTGATGGCATCGGCGGAGCCGCCGGTGGCTGATGCGCCGCCCGCGAAGAAGTTGCCTTTATACGTTTGGCCGCCGGTCGTGACTTCAAGATCGAGGTCGTTGACATAGGCGTCTCCAATCGGATTGCCGGGCGCGTCGGTCCAGGCCAACGTGACCCGCACCGGCCGGGCCGGGTCAGCGACATACCCAGACATGGTCTGATCCTGGCCGCTGGCCGTGAAGAGGCGGGTCTGATCCACCCAGACTCGGCGCGTGTCGTCAAGGGCCAGGCTGAGGTTGGGCGCTCCCCAACCCTGACCGGCGCCTGGCAGATCGTCGTTCGCGGAAACGCCGGTCAGGTAGCGCGTGCTGTTGATCAGGATCGCCCGCGCCATGGCCGGGCTGGGCCACACCCCGAGCCGGGCCGTGCGGGAGTAGTGTTCCGAGATGAGCGCAGCGGCCCCGGCGATGGCGGGGGCGGCGTGGCTGGTCCCCGAGGACCAGGTGTAGCGGGACTGGCCTGGCGGGTAATAGGCATCGTCGGCCGGCGGCGCGCCATTGTTGAAGCGCCCGCCGCACACGCCGGCCCCGGTGAATCCCGACCCTGGCGCAACCGGTCCTTGAATGTGGGTGCCCGGCGCGACAAGATCGGGCTTTGCCCGCCCGTCGGCGGTATAGCCGCGGGCCGAAAATGAGGCGATGTCATCGGCGCTATCGCCGGCCGAGACATTGCAGCCGTCGACGATGGCGGGGTCGCGCGCGTTTTCGGTGGCGCCGACCGCGATGACGTTCTTGGCCGTGCTCGGCGCGGATACGCTGGACGGGAGGCCGGAGGAGGTGTTGCCCGCGGCGAAAACGTGCAGCATGGGCTGGTCGCCCGGGATGTTCGGATCCGCGTCGCGGGTGAGCGCGTCGTAGGCCTGGGATTGGGCGGTGTAGGCCCCGCCGCTGCCCGCCGCCCAACTGTTCAAGGTAATCTGCACGCCGAGCGCCTGCGCGCCCGAGACGATTGCCGCATCCGTGCCGCCGCAGCCGGCCCGGTCGGCGGCGCCCGAATTGCGAATAATCTTGGTCGCCCCAAAGCGGGCGAAGGGAGCGATCCCCAGGCCAAAGCTGTAACCGGCGCTGTCCGTCCCAGCCGAGGTCAGCGCGTAGCCCACCGCGATTCCGGCATTCAGGGTGCCGTGCCCGCTGGTGTTGGCCGCCGAGGCGTCGCTGGTGCAATTGCGGGCAAAGCGCATCCGTCCGGGGCGGGCGGGGTCGCCCAGTTCATGCAGTTCCGCGACCGCCACGTTGTCCGGATCGCCAAAGTCGACCCCATCGTCGACGATATCGATGACGGGATAGGCGCTGGCGGTGGAGGTGAAGCCTTTGGAAACAAGCCACTCGAGATACCCCGGGCCGCTGGGGATGTTCCCGCCCGTCGCGGCATTCCCGGCCAGCAACTGAGCCTGGCGTTCGTCGGCGCGAGTGGGCGCGACATAGGGCTCGAGGTTGAAAAGGAGGGGATCCTGCTCGATCAGGGCAATACTCGGGAGGGTTGCGCTGAACGAGAAGGTCACGAACCCGGCCAGAATCTGGGCGCTGGACAAGGGTGTGCCGCCAAGTTGTTTGATGCGACTGAACCAGGCCAGGGCGGTTTCGCGGCCCTCGGGGATGTCGGGGAATTGGGTCGTGACCGCGATGAGATCGGCCCCGCTGGCGATGGCTTGCCCGATCGATGCTTCTACCCGGGCGTCGCGGGGGAGGGGCGCAAGCGCGCCGGT
>JAGOCU010000217.1:2457-4643 GCA_017998555.1 Thermoflexales bacterium | reverse complement strand
ATCGCGGCGATCTTCTGGCTGATCTGCGCGCTGATCGCGGCTGAAGATTGACCCTGCGGCCCCAATTCGAACGGGAGCCGAAAGGCGACGACAAACGCCGGAATCATGTAGACGACAAAACCGATAAGGCAGATGAACAACGCATTCAACAAAGCCTTGCCCCGAGAAGTCTTCATTCGTTCCTCTCCTTTGAATTCCCCCTACTTGTCAACCTCAATGCGCTCCACCAGAATCTGCGAGCCGTTGTAGTCAGGCACGTTGCTGAACAGCGTGCCATACAGATGGACGATCTTGCCGCTGTCGCGCAGCGCCCTGATCTGCGCTTGCAGGGCCGGATCAGTTGCATCGATGCCAAAGTTGATGATCTGCCCCAGGTCCCGTCTTTCAAAGAAATCGTCGTACTGCGCGCCGGGCGTCGTTTTCTTGATGACCCCCCACCAGTTCGCGAACTTCTCCGAAGTGCCCGGTGGCATGTAGCCGCCTTTGGCCTCGCTTATGCTCGTGGTTGCCCTAACGACGGTGGCAGGCGGCGGGCTTTTTTGAACGGCCGGGCCGCACTCGCCCCGGAAATAGGCCCACTCCTCACACGTGCTGCCATCTGGAAACACGCAGATTCCGGTCTGGCTGCCATCGGCAGCCGTGCGAATTTCGAGTTTATTCCCTCTCTGCCCGCAGTAGACGGAGGCTGGATTCGCCAGCCCCGTCTGTGGCGCGTCAGTCGCGGCGGGTCCGGGACCTGCCGGTGGCTGGGGCGCCGCGCAGGCTGACAGCGCCAGCAAAGAGATGACGCACGCAACGATGGATTTCATTCCGTTCCTCCCTGGTACGGGTGGCGCGACCACGATCCCCGCGCTTCGCGCGGGGATCGTGGTCGCGCCGAATGTACCTAGACAGTGATCACCACATTCCCCTTCTTGTGCCCTTGCGCAACATACCGGTGCGCGTCGGCGATCTGCTCGAGCGGATAGGTTCTGTCGATTACGGCTTTGAGCTTGCCGGCCTCAATCAGCTCGGTGAGAAAGGCAAGATCCCTGGCCTTCGCCTGAGCGGGCCTCAGCCCCGTTGCCGAAAAGCGCGCCTTCTTGCCGCCGGTCTTGGCCGTCCACAAGGCTTGAAGCATCGTCGCGGGCGTGGGGACCGTTGCCAGGAAGACGCCCCTGTCCGTCAGCGCGCCCTTGCAGTCGGCAAACGACCGCTTTCCAACCGTGTCGAAGATGATGTCGTAGCGGGTTCCGTCCCGGGCAAAGTCCTCCTGGGTGTAGTCAATCACCCTGTCCGCGCCCAGGGTCTTCACCCATGCCAGGTTCGCTGCACTGCACACGCCGGTCACCATAGCACCGAAATACTTGGCCAGTTGAACCGCAGCCGCCCCAACCGACCCGGAGGCGCCGTAGATCAGCACGGTCTGTCCATCCTGGATCTTGCCTTGGTCCCTCAGAAATGGCAGCGCGGTGAGCGCCCCATTCGGAATGCTGGCCGCCTCCGCGTAACTCAAGTTCGCCGGCTTGATGGCCAGCGCCCCATCTGCCGGCATGCGCTTGAATTCCGCATACGCGCCAAACAGGTCGATGCCATACACCGGGTCGCCGGGTCTGAATCGGGTCACGCCGGCGCCGGCGGAGTCAATCTCGCCAGCCAGCTCCTGGCCCAGGATGGGATGCCTGGGCTTCAGAAAACCGTTGAAGCCCGGGGAAGCCCGCATATCCGGGTCCTCCTTGACAACGCTTGTCGCATGAACCTTGATGAGTACTTCGTTGGCCTGCGGGACGGGCTTTTCCACGTCTTGCAGGTGAAGCACCTCGGGGGGACCGAATTTGGTGTAGATCGCCGCTTTCATGATTTTTCCTCCGGCGAGATCTCAATCCCGCGCCTGGCGCGGGGATTGAGATCTCGCCCGTCACTTTACGGATGGTCCAGGTTCGACAGGATTGATCGAGACCAGCGGCAACCCCAGGTCGCGCACAGTTCTCAGCAGGCCATGCAGCGCAGCCTGGTCAACCACCTGGCCGGTCAAGAGCGTGTCGCCGTTGTCTTCGCGCGCGATGCTTAGGCCGCCAAACCAGCCAATCCATTGCGGGCCAACATGGCCCCTGAGCCTGATTTGATAGACCACGGGCTGCCCCGGGTCCGGTGTTTGCGCGGATTCGTTTGCCATCGCCTTGTTCTTATTGCGCCCGGTCAGCGCC
>JAGOCU010000217.1:0-2357 GCA_017998555.1 Thermoflexales bacterium | reverse complement strand
AGGGCTTGCGTCACCAGGATTTCGATCACACTGCCCATCCGCCGGACCGTCTCGGCCGCCTGCAGAAGACGGCCCAGCAACGCGATTGCCGGATAAATGGAACCCGCCTGCGGATCGTCTCTGTGCTGGGCGATCAACGCCCGGGCCAGCGTCACATGCTCGAACTCGGTCACATAGCTGAGATCGTCATCGGCCGACAGGCCGCGCTCGCGCGCCCAGGCCAGGGCCTCGCGCCACCGGCCCAGCCGGAGGTGCACCCGCGCCTTCAACGCATCAATGGGCTGGATGTCCGGCGCCGACGTCTTGAAGTACAAACGCCGCGCCTCATCGAGCAGATCCAGCGCGGTTTGCAGATCCCCTTCGGCCGCTCTCACCCGCGCTTGCGCCACTCGCCAGCGGCAGGGCCAGTCCGCCAGAGACTGCTCACCCAGTTCGGCGGTCTTGCTCAGATACGGGGCTGAACGTCGCTGATCGCCCTGTTCAAAATACAGCAGCCCCAATCCCAGATACAGGCCGGCTGCCATATGGCGCGTCGATGGCTCGTGCGCTGCCGCAAGCTGAATGGACTGCCTGTAAGTTCTTTCGGCGTCACGCAAGCGCCCTTGCGCGGCGATGATCCCCGCCAGATACTCGCCGGTGACGATGGCGAAAATGAGGTTTCCGGCCTTCTGACAGAAGTTGATCCATACCGTTAGCGCCCGTTCGGCCCTGTCCAGGTCACCGCGCGACCAGTAGGCCATGCCCAGACTCACGGCCGCCATGGCATGGCTGTACGCGTCTTCGTCCGGGCTGAGTTCGAGCGCCGTCGTGGCGAATTTGACCGTCGCTTCAACATCTCCCTGGATTTGGGCATGGTTGGCGTGAACCAGGGCGATCCTCGCCGGCAGCGCGCGAAAACGCGCTTGATCCGCCACGATCATGCCGTCGCCCTTGTTCTCGAGGCGTTTCTCGGCGGCCTGCAGCCAGGACTTGCTGGCCGCTTGCTCGCCGATGTCCGATAGCGCCGAGGCATAGTCGACGCAAAGCACGGGTCGCTGGCGGACGATCTCGGCCGGCAGTTTTCTCGCCCAGCCCAGCCACACCCCCGATTGGAGATTCGCATCCATGGCCGTGTAGGCCGTCTCGATGAGCCCGGCGGCGCGCTCGATATCCCCGGCGGCCAGCGCAAGACGGATCGCCTCGGCCGGCAGGTTGTTCTGCTCGCACCACAGGCTTGCCCGCCGGCGCAGAAGCGGGATCTGGCCGGGCAGCTCGGCCAGCGCATGGGCGAGGAGCACCTCGGCGAAGAGGTGGTGATAGCGGAACCAGTGACGCTGAGTGTCGAGCGGGACGATGAACAGGTTGGCGCGCTCGAGGGTCTCCAGCATGGCCGCGCTGCCCATGCTGCCGGTGACGGCATCGCAGAGCGGTCCGCTCAGCTGCTCGAGAATGGCGGTCTGCAGCAGGAAGTTCCGGACCGGTTCCGGCTGTCGCCGCAACACTTCTTCGACGAGGTAATCCAACACAAAACGGTGGCTGCCCGTGAACGATTGGATGAAGCCGGCCGTATCCGTGTGGCTCTGCATGGAAAGCGCGGCCAGTTGCAGGCCGGTGATCCAGCCCTCGGTCCGCGCTTCCAGCGCGGCGATATCGTGCGCGGCGAGTTGCAGACCCATCGCCTGGTTGAGAAACTCAGCGGTTTCGCCAGGGCTGAAGCGCAGGTCGGCGGCGCGCAGTTCGGTCAACTGTCCACGGGCGCGCAGGCGGGCCAGGGGAAGCTGAGGATCCTCGCGGGTCGCAATGACCAGATGCATCTGGGCGGGCAAATGCTCGAGCAGAAAGGCGAGCGCGTTGTCAACAGCCCCGGAATCAACCAGATGATAGTCGTCAAGGACGAGGATGAAGGGATACTGGACGGCGGCGACGTCATTCAACAGCGTTGTCAGAATCGTTTCGGTGGGTGGCGGTTGGGGGGATTGGAGCCACGCCGCCGCGCCCGCCCCGATTTTCGTCGGAATCCCTTCGCCCGCCTTCAGGTCAAGCGTCTGCAAAGCCGCGACGAGGTAGGTCAGGAAGCGGGTGGGATCGGTGTCCCCTTCATCCAGTGACAGCCAGGCGGCTGGTTGTCCGCAGCGGGAGATCCATTCGCTGATCAGCGTGGTTTTCCCAAACCCGGCAGATGCTGAGACAAGGGTCAGCTTCCGGCGCGACGAGAGACCCTCGTTCAACCGATCGATCAGGCGAGGGCGCGGGACAGCCCGGGGCCGAGGCTGGGGGACATAGAGCTTGGTGGCGAGGACGGGCGTGGACATGAATCAACACCGTCAATCGATCCCTCGCATTATCTATCCGTGTATCGCTCCGCGCACCTGCCCGCC
>JAGOCU010000216.1 GCA_017998555.1 Thermoflexales bacterium | reverse complement strand
TTCAGGCCCGGCATTTGGACATCCATCAGAATCACGTGCGGGTGTTTCTCAGCGGCCCGGGCGACGCATTCATCGCCGTTGTTGGCCTCGCCCACGACCTCGATGCCCGGAATGGTCGAGAGCAAGGAGCGCACCCCATCGCGAAAAAAACGATGATCGTCGCACAACAGGACACGTATGGACGCTTGAGTCATCTCACCCCCGTGATTGACTGGAATGTGGCCGTTCCGCGGCCCGCAAATCCATGGGTAGATTGGCCCGCACACGCGAACCGCCCCCGGGCGCGGGCTCCAGAACGCACGTCCCCCCGATTTCGACCGCCAATTCGCGCATCGAGGTCACGCCAACGCCAGCCCGCTGGGTCTCCGGGACGCCCACGCCGTCGTCGTTGACTTCGATTCGGACGAACCCATCTCCAAATCCAATCCGCACGGTTGCCTGCCCGGCCCGCGAATGCCGTGCCACATTCGACAAGCCCTCCTGCACGATTCGATACGCGGCGACTTCCACCGCGGCCGAGATGGGCGGAAAAGACTCCGGGCATTCGAGCGATACGCGTAAGCCGCCGGTGGTGAACTGGGCGCATTGCTCCCTGAGCGCGGTGCGCAGACCGAGCTCATCGAGCACCGGCGGGCGCAGGTCATAGACCACCCGGCGAATATCCGTGATGATGTTGCGGATCTGCTGGCGGAGCTCGCCCATTTCGCTTTCGGCGGCGGCTGGATCGCGCGAGATCATCGCGCGCACGGAACCAGCCCGCAGATTGAGTGCGGCGAGGGTCGGGCCAATCGAGTTGTGCAGGTTCCGGCGCAAGCGCCGGCGCTCCTCTTCGCGGGTAAGGACAAGCCGCTCACAGGCGCGCCGCAGATCAAAGACCGTCCGCACCACACCGACGGCCGGCGCCACCTGGCGGGTCAATTCGCGCAGCAACTGACGATCCTCGAGACTCAGCACCCGGTTGGGGCTCGGTGGCGCAATCACGAGATACCCAACGACCTCATCCTGGCGGGTGATGGCGAGGATCTGATAGCCACCCATCGGGAACTCGGTATTTGGCATGGATCCCGACAGCAGCGAGGAAGACCACTGGGTGGGATCCTCCTCGCCCAACCCCGACGGAAATTGGGCCGCCAGTACGAACTCGCCAGAATCCTGCCGATTGACGTAGACGGCCACGTAGGGCAAGGCGAGGGTCTCGGCGACGGTCTTTGCGAGGATGGACAAGACCGTGTCAGGATCAAAGGTTCCGGCGAGCTGCTGTCCAAGGGCGACGAGTCGCGAGCGATCCAGGGGGCGAGGCGCGCCGTCAGGCGGGGCAATTTGAGTCATGACTGGCAGGACGGGATTATACGGTTGCGGCCGCCGCAGGCGATTCCCGTCGAATTCAGGAATGGATTCCCGGTGTAACGGGAAAACCCCCCATGACAGCGGGATGTCCGATGGGTATTGTCTTCTCAGATCGAATCCAAACAATAAGGAGATAAACATGGGCAACAATATCGTACGGTCCAACCATGACGAGCTGAAGACAATTGCGTCAAAATTCAGCTCCGAAGAGTCGGCCGTCAACCAACTGAACCAGAGCCTGAAGTCGAACATTGACACGCTTCAGGGCGGCGACTGGATCGGACCGGGCGCGACGGCGTTCTACCAGGAAATGAACGGTGATGTCATGCCGAGCCTCAAGCGCCTGCAGCAGGCGATGGGCGAAGCCGCACGGATCACCAATCAGATCTCGCAGGCGATGAAGAACGCTGAAGGCGAGGCGTCTGGCGCGCTGAAGATGGCGCACTAATCCGCTGCATTCAACCATCCACAGGAGGCATACATCATGGCTAGTGTCGATACCAGAATGAATTACAGCTCGATGGAGAAAATGCAGAAGGCGTTTACGCAAGCTGCATCGACCCTCGAGAACACCGCCCGCAGCGCGAAGGAAATCGCGCGGATGATGCAGGGCGGCGCCCTGCAGGGCATGGCTGGAGACGCGTTTGTCGAAGCCATCAACTCGAAACTGACGCCGCGGCTCAAGGCTCTCAATGAGAAGATGACCGAGCTCGCAGGCGATATTGGTGGCGCGATTTCGGCGACCCGCGACGGCGTCAAGACCGCTCAGAGCCGCTTCAAGTAAACCCAGGAGGTCAACAGTCATGTCTCTGTTTCAATTCCTTCGCCCCGACGTCGGCAACATCATGTCGGGGATCACCCAGCAGAAAGGCGTCACTGACAACGTCATGCAGACGCTCAAGTCGTATCCGGCCATCGTGAAGCAGACCTGGATCGGCGGCGACGCCGACGAGTTTGAGGCGGATGTGCTGCGCAAGATCGTTCCGGCGTGCATCGAGCTGATCGCCGCGATCGCCGGCTGCAATCTCAACCTGACGAAGGCCACCGAAATCGTCGATAAGGCCGACCAGGCCGCTCAGGGCATTGCCAACCAGCTTGGCGACGTCTTCAGCAAGATCTAGTCAGAAATGACTATTTAAGGAGAACAAAAAACATGGCCGGTCAAATTGTTCAGATGGACTACCAAGCCATCGGGAATGTCTCGAAAGGCTTCACGACAGCGAAAGAGACCCTGACTGCGGTCGGGAAGGTGCTCGAAGTCCTGATCAACGCGCTGCGCGCGGCAGCCTTCTTCAGCTTCGGCACGAGCGCGGCGCTGGCGAATTACCTGGATGTCATCAAGCAGAAGGTCAACAAGCTCGCCAAGCTGTGCGAAGAGTTCGCCGGTGACCTGTCCCGGGCGATTGGCGATCACAAGAACGGTGATACCGCGGGCAAGCGTTACTTCGGTGAGGGCGTCCGCCGCTAGGCGACGCTGCTTCGACTGAACGCAGCAGGGCGGCTCCAGCATGGTCTGGAGCCGCCCTGGTCTTTTTTCGGCGTTGCGGTCAATGTGAAATCGACACGCGCCCCGGCTTTCGCCGGGGCGCGTGTCAATTTCACCCTAACCGTCTAGCGCGCCGTCAGCGTGTTGATCAGCACAAAGCCGACGCCCAGGATCACCCCGATCAACAGCGCGTAGACGACCGCCATCAGGAAGTAATAGCGCTTGGGGGTCGGCCGGCGTTCGGGCGGCGGTGTCGAGTAGACCGCCGTGATGGCCTTGCCCAGATCGGCAATCGTGGCAAACCGCTCGCGCAGCGACAGACTGCGATCCACGATGCTGACCACCCCTGCCCCTTCCAGCTCCGGACGGGCGACCATGAGCGGCTGTTTGTTGCCGACCACGCGGGCGCGCACACCCTCATCGCCACGCAGCGCGGCGGGAAAGGCGGGACGCCCGGCCAACATCTCAAACAGGATCAGGCCAAGCGAGTACACGTCCGCAGCCGGCGTTGCCGCGGCAGGCACGCGATTGGCCGTCACTTCCGGCGCGGTGTAGGCGGGCTCGCTGCGGGCCAGGGCGGCCGCGAAGGTGGCCGCATCGACCGAGTTGCGGTCGATCATCCAGCCGAAGTCGACAAGCGTCGGCCGCCAGTGTCCGTCTTTGTCAACATCGACCATGACCGATTGGGGCGTCAGCGACAAGTGCACGAGGTTGCCCTGGGTCACAGGTCGCAGCGCATCGGCGATGGCGGCGATGACCCAGGCCACTTCGTAGTGCCAGGCTTGCGGATTTTCCAGGATCATCTCGCTGATCAAGTTGCCTGGAACCGGCTCGTAGACGGCATAAACGCGCGGCACGCCCCGGAAGCTGATCTCCCCAAACGGGCGTTTGGAGGGGGTCGGATAGGGCGGCAGGCTGACCGGGAAGTTGGTGCGCTTGGTTGGCCGGAACGAGGCGACGAACTTGGCGAAGCCCTTGGGCCGGAACGGCGCCATGTCATTCAGCAATGAGGCCTCGCGCTTGAGGCGTTCCTCGCACTCCGGATTGGCGTGGGCGACCTTCAGGAAGACCTCGGTTTCCTTGACCCCGCGCGAGGCCTTGTACATGGCGCAGGTGCGGGTCACGCCGATCAACTTGATGATCTTGAGGTCTCCCAGGTAATCGCCGTAGTCGAAGACCGGGTAGCCTTCTTCCGCCGGGCAGTCCCGTTCCTGACACCACAGGTGACCGTTCTCGGTGATGCGCTCGCAGCGCTCGCAGAATCGCTTGATCATGGTTTGACAATCCGTATTCTACGGGCGAACGCCGCAAAGGGCAATTGAATCAATGGCGAGATCGTTCCTCGTGATTGGCCGCGTATGCCCGGGCGAAGGGCAGCCCGATCGCGGTCTCCCACTCGCCCGCCGCCCAGCGCATGCCACGGGTCATCAAGGTCATCGTCTGAGGCATCGCGACGATATCGGCGTGGTGGCCCAGCGAGCAGTAGAACACCCGGCCCCGGCCATAAGTCTTGGTCCAGGCAACGGGCATGCGCGCGTCGCCGTAATCCTCGAAGGTCGTCATCGCCAACACCCGCATCGCCGGATCGACATGCAGGTAGTACTTCTCGGAGACCACGTCGAAGTCGGGGAGGCCCTCCGTGATGGGGTTGGTGTCGACGATGTTCACCCGATAGTGACGGCCGTCATTGCCGGGATGGGCCACCCACTGCCCGCCAGTCATGAACTGGTACTCAGTCTCGTTGCGAAAGGCGTCGCACATCCCGCCATGACAGCCGGCCAGGCCGGCGCCGGCGCGAACCGCGCCGAGTAACG
>JAGOCU010000215.1 GCA_017998555.1 Thermoflexales bacterium | reverse complement strand
CAGCGTTGGGCGATCCAGGCGCTGCGCGCGCGACCTGACAGGTGCGACCAATCCAGCGGATGCGCGGTGATCGGCAGGCCTGCCAGCGCATCGCCGCCCATCTCGCCGGCGCCGGTCCAAACCTCGCGGGGCGCCAGCGCGCGAAGCGCTTCCACCGCCGCCAACAGGGCGCGACCGGCACCCGACTGGGGATTCACGATCAGGCCGACGCGTTCAAAGGTCATGACGGGTCGGCCTCATGCAACGCGAGCACACCCCGGGCGGCGGCCTCGTCGATGACGAGCGTGTTGACGTGCTTGCCCCGCAAGGCGCCCAGGATGGCCTGGGCCTTGCCCGCCCCAGACGCGACGCCAACGACCCGCCGGGTCCGGCGCAATTGGCCCAGTTCGATGCCGATCACGCCCGGAACGGCATCAACGCACGGCTTGCCGCGCCCGTCAAAGAAGCGCACACAAATGTCCCCGACCGCCCCCGACTCGCGCAAGCGCACCTGGGTCGAAGGGCTGAGGTAGTCGACGAACAGCATTTGGACTTCCGCCGCGGCCTCGACATTCCCGATACCGACCACGGCGACATCGAGCTTGTTCCAAAGCGCGGCGATCTCCTCGAGGTCGGGCGAGCGGCGCAGGCTGTCTTCCAGCTCAGCCGAGTCGACCAGGGCCGGCGCATACAGGCTCCGCCACGTCCCGCCAAACGCCGAGCCGAGCGCCCGCGCCAGCTCATGCACCTGGAACATGGGCGCGATCTGGCCCAGCCCGCCGATGAGGGGAACGACCGATATGCGGGCCTGGCGGCGCGGCTCGAGCGCGCCAACCACTTCATGCAGGGTGCGCCCCCACCCGATTCCGACCACATCACCGTTCTGCAGCGTGCGCTCGAGATAGGCCGCGGCGGCCTGACCGACTCGCCGGCGGGCCACCTCAGCGGCATCGGTCTCGGACGTGATGACCACGGCCTCGGTCAACCCGAATGTGGCGACCAAACGGCCCTCCAGCTCAACCTGAGTGGCGTCCGGATCGATGATGCGAATCTCGACGATGCCCTCCTGGCGGGCCTGTTGGAGCAAGCGCGACACCGTTGGGCGGGAAGCGTTGATCTGGCGCGCGATCTCATCCTGGGTCAGGTTGTCGATGTAGTACAGCCTGGCGGCGCGCAGCATGGCCTGCCGACTCTCATGCCGGGTCATGTTGCGCTCCCGCGTGAACAAATGTAAAATACATCTGTTCAGATTCTTGCGCACGCGGGCCGGCTTGTCAAGGTTGAGGGAAGGTCACTTCCGCGCCGCCATCGAGCACCGCCCCAAGGAGATCGTTATGACATCGCGTCACCGCCGCCTGTCCCGTCTTTTCGCCGCCGACGGGCGTTGCCTCGTCGTCGCTTTGGACCATGCCGGGTTCATGGACAAGCCTATGCGCGGGCTGGAGGCGCCCGGACCCGTGCTCAGCGCGGCCGTCGCGGCCGGGGCGGACGCTTTTCTGCTCACCCTGGGCAGCGCCGAGCGCTATGCGGCCGACCTTGGACGAGCCGGGCTGTGGCTGAGCGTCGAGGCCGACCCGCGCCTCGCCGAGCCCGTGGTTGCGGAGGCCCTGCGCCTGGGGGCCGACGGGGTGAAATGCCTGGTCTACCCCGGCTGGGAGGCGCGCCCGAGCAGCCTGGCGGATTTCTCGGCCCTGGCCCTGGCCTGCCGCGCCTGGAATCTCCCGGTGATGGCCGAGGTCATCCCGGGCGGATTTCTGGCCGGCCCGGAGCAGCGCACCCCGGCCGCCATCGCCGCGGGCGCGCGAGTGGCCTTTGAGGCCGGGGCGGACGTGATCAAGACGGTCTATACCGGAACGCCCGAGTCCTTTGCCAGCGTGCTCGAGTACTGCCCGGCGCCGGTCATTGTGCTGGGCGGCGATCGGGCGAATGATGCCCGGGCCGTGCTGCAGAGCGTCCGGGATGCGCTGGACGCCGGCGCGGCCGGCGTCGCGATCGGGCGAAACATCTGGCAGCACCCCCAACCTGGCCGAATGACCGCCGCCCTCGCCGCGCTCATTCATGCGGGCGCATCCGTCGATGATGCGCTGGCGGTTCTGGGCCATCACTAGGCCACAGCGGCGTTTCGAGAACCATGTCCGGAAACGATATCCCCTGCGGGGCAGGGGAATATCGTTTCCGGAGACCCACTTTGATGGGCAGTCTGAGGCGATAATTCGGGCATGAACCTCGTCCTCACCAACGCCCGAATCTACACTTGTGATCCCGTCCAGCCGTGGGCGACCGCGCTGGCGATCGGTAACGACAAGATCATCGCGGTTGGCAGCGACGCCGACATGGACGGCGTGCGCTTGCCCAACGTAAAACGCCTCGATCTGAACGGGGCGTTTGTCACGCCCGGCCTCATCGACGCGCACACGCACTTGATGGGGACGGGATTCGCGCTGCAACGGATTGATCTCCCCCGCGAGCCTTCGCGCGCACGGGTCATCGAGGCGGTGCGCCAGCGCGCGGCGACGACAGCGGCCGGCAAGTGGATCCTGGGCCGGGGCTGGGTGCGGGTGCCCTGGTCGGCGGACGGCGCGCCGTCCGCGGCCGACCTCGACCCCGCCACCGCCACCCATCCGGTCGCGCTGACGGCCGCCAGCGGACACGCGTTGTGGGTAAACAGCGCTGCGCTGCGCCAATGCGGCATCTCCGCCAGCACACCCGATCCGTATGGCGGTCAAATCGTCCGCGACGCGTCAGGCGCGCCGACCGGGCTGCTGCTCGAAGAGGCGCTGAAACTGGTCTACGACAAGCTTCCGCCCTTCACGCCTGCGGAGGAAGAAGCGGCTGTGTTGGGCGCGATGCGAGCCATGAATCAGGCGGGTCTGACCGGCACGCATTGCATGGACGGCGCGGGCGGGATTGGCAGCTTTCGGGCCTATCAGCGGGTGCGGGCCAGCCACAAGCAGACCCTGCGGGTGGTCAAGAACCTGCCCGCCCAGGACATGGACGCTGTGCTCGGGGCCGGCATCCGCAGCGGCTTTGGGGATGCCTGGCTGCGCGTCGGCGGGGTGAAGTTCTTTGCCGATGGCGCGCTCGGCCCGCGGACCGCGCTGATGATTGCGCCCTATGAGAACCAGCCCTCAAACTACGGCATGCGGACGTACGAAAAGGAGGAGCTCTTTGAGGACATCGGGCGGGCGAACGCGGCCGGGCTGTCGGCGATCGTGCATGCGATCGGCGATCAGGCCAACCGGGATGTGCTGGACGCCATGGCCGCCGCCGCCGCTGGCGCGGCGCCGGGTCTGCGCAACCGGATCGAGCACTGCCAGGTCCTGCATCCCGACGACATCCCGCGTTTCGCCGCGCAGAACATCATCGCCTCTGTCCAACCGATTCATGTCACTCAAGACATGACGGTGGCCGATCAGTTTTGGGGCGCGCGGAGCAAGGGCGCCTACGCCTTCCGCAGCCTCGCCGACAGCGGGGCGCGCCTGGCTTTTGGCTCGGACGCCCCGGTCGAGGTGTTCAGCCCGCTGGTCGGCCTGCATGCGGCGGTTACCCGCCGGCGAGCCGATGGCACACCCGGGCCGGACGGCTGGTATCCCGAGCAGCGGGTGACGATCGAGGAGGCCATTCAGGCCTACACCCTCGGCGCGGCGTATGCGGGCGGGATGGAGGGCGAGATCGGTTCGATCGAAGCCGGCAAATACGCCGACCTGACCGTGCTCTCGCGCGACCTCACCCGCATCCCGGGCGATGAGATCCTGGGGGTGAAGGTCGAGCGGGTGATGGTTGGCGGGGAGTGGGTTGTATAACGTTGATAACGTTGGTAACGTTGGTAACGTTGGTAACGTTGGTAACGCTGAAAACGTTTGATCAGGTGTGGTCAGGTGGGCCCAGCACCCCGGAGGGGTGCCTGCCGGTAGCCGGGGTGTCGAGCGAAGCGAGACCCCCGGACACGAAACGCATGCACGAAACGCGGCCACGCGCGCAGCGAGACCCTCGCAAACGATATACGCATGAGAGACGCGTGTGTCGGGGCAGCGAAAAGCACCCCGGAGGGGTGCCTGCTGGTAGCCGGGGTGTCGAGCGAAGCGAGACCTCCGGACGCGAAACGCATGCACGAAACGCGGCCACGCGCGAACGCGGGCGTGCGACGGCAACGTCGCGGGATACGCGTTACGCCGATTTCCCATAGGATTGCGATTTAACGTTACGCGTGTCCGGCGGTGTCGCTGCGCTCAACCGCCGGCTACCGGCTGGCATCCCTCCGGGATGCCGTTGCGAGCCGCCGAGGTTTCGCGAATGCGCGTTGCTTCTTCATCCGCGCCCCCTTGCAACATGTGGTAAGATATCGGCCTGTTCTTTGAGATTGTGTGTTTGCCGCCAAACCTTCCAAAGGTTTGGCGGCTTTTTTTGTCCTGGCGGAATGTCGGTGGCAAGGGAGATCGAAAATGGTCGTAAAACTGTATGTTGGTAACCTGTCGTACGAGACAACTGAAGAGGCTCTTCGGACCCTGTTTGCCCAGGCCGGCACCGTCGTGTCGGTTGCGGTGATCAAGGATCGCGACACTGGCTCCTCGAAGGGCTTCGGCTTTGTCGAGATGAGCAGCCAGCAGGAGGCGCAGGCCGCCATCACGAAGTTCAACAACTTCCAGATGGGTCAGCGCGCCCTGACTGTCAA
>JAGOCU010000214.1 GCA_017998555.1 Thermoflexales bacterium | reverse complement strand
TGACGCGCCCAGCGCGCCGCGCCGATCGCCGTCGCCGCCAGCAGGGCGAGGGCGACGATGACCCCGGGCGGCCCAATCTGCTCGGACAAGGCGGCGCTGATCAGCGCGGCGTCGCCGCCGAAAAGCAGGGCCGAGACCTGGTTGTTCAACACCTCGAAAAGGGCGATTGAGCCCGCCCCGCCGAGCAGCCCAACGATGAGCGTCAAGGCATAGGCTTCGTTGCGGTCGCGATACAGGCGCCGGGCCCGGCCCTGCAGATCGATGTAGACCAGCGAGACAAGGGCGGTCGCCGAGAGCGCGATCATCACCCAAAACAGCGCGACGTTCAGGCCAGCCACGGCGTCGCGGCGCACCCAGCCGCTGACCAGGCCGGACAGCAGGCCAATTGCCACGCCTACCGCCCAGATGCGCCAGACCCGGGCAAAAATCACTCGCAGCCAGTTCAGCATGCCCGTATTCTGCCACCTGTCCAAGTCCGAGTGGGCAATCGGGGGGGTTCCGGAAAACGGAGGCTGTCGGGCCGGAGTCGCGTGCGGCATGGAAGGACGCGTTTCCGCGTGAGACACCGTGTCGTCAGTCAGTCTGGGCCAACGCGTCTACACTCACCCGCTCCGTCCCGCGCGCTGAACCGACGGGGTCCAATGAATACCGTGAGTCACGCCGAACCCGAGTCTCGCCTGTTCAATCGCAACCTCGTCCATTACCTGGGCGGTTGGGCGCTGTTCGCGTTTGCCGGGCAGGGGGTGATGGGCGTGCTGCTCAACCTGTATTTCGTGCGGCTCGGATTCGAGGCCGGTGTGATCGGGGTCATGACCGGGGTGAACAGCCTGTCCTGGGGTCTTTTCTCGCTCCCGGCAGGCATCTTTGTGCGACGCATCGGTCTGCGTAACGCCATGATGGCCGGCGCCCTGGGACAGGCGGTGGCGATCGTCGCCATGCTCTCGGTGGAATTGCTGCCCCCTGAGCTGCGGCTGGCCTGGCTTTTCTTCTGGTGGATCGGGCTGGGGGTCTGCTTCTCACCGATCGCCGTCAGCGGCGCGCCCCTCCTGATGCAGGTCGTTCCCCCGCCGCTCCGGCGTCGGGCCTTTACCGCCCAGGCCGTCGTGCTTGGCCTTTCCGCGTTTGCGGGCAGCCTGATCGGCGGGCAATTGCCGGCCTGGTGCGCGCCCCTCCTCAACGCCACGGTCGATCAGCCCGGGCCGTATCGGCTTGGGCTCGTCGTCGCGCCGATCTCGATGGTCGTCATCGCCCTGATCTGGTCGCGGATGAAACTCGCCCCGATTGGTTCGGCCGTTTCCACCGGTGTCCACGATCGGCGGCCGACCCGGCTCCTGGTGTTCATTGTTTGTGTGGTCTACCTGCAGGCCTCGGCCGAGGGCGGATTGCGGGCCTTCTTCAACCTGTATCTCGATCGCCAGTTGATGACACCGGTTTCCGTCATCGGCCTGATCGGCGCGGTCGCCCAGATCGCGTCAGTCGTGGCGTCGCTGATGATTCCCACCGTGCTGCAGCGCGCCGGAAACGCCCGCACACTCGGGGCGGTCTCCTTTGGCATCTTCCTGTGCATGGCGGCGATCGCCGGCGTGCCGACCCTCGCGGTCGCCGCCGCCGGCTACATCGTGGCGATGTCGCTGGTTGGGATCGGCATCCAGGTGCGCCACCTGTTTGGACAGGAACTCGTGGCCGCCAATTGGCGGACCAACGCGGCGTCGGTCAACCAGGTGGGCATCGGGCTCGGCGCCTCCGGCGCGGCTGCGCTGGGCGGGCTCCTCATCGGCGCCTCCGGATTTGCCGGTGTATTTGGCGCTGGCGCCGCGCTCTCGCTTGCCGCGGCGACCAGCCTGACAGTGTTCTCGGCCGTGCGCCAGCGCGCTCTCGCGCAATCCGTCGCCAGACAGCCGTGACCCGTTTCGAATCGGAG
The DNA here is from genome assembly GCA_017998555.1 of Thermoflexales bacterium. Classification (GTDB taxonomy): domain Bacteria; phylum Chloroflexota; class Anaerolineae; order J036; family Brachytrichaceae; genus Brachythrix. The sequence goes on along the minus strand of JAGOCU010000214.1, from coordinate 2,760 downwards.
CCCCGCCTGCTCAACCGCAACATGCTCCTCTACATGGGCGGATGGGCGATCACCGCCTTTGCCTATACGGGTGTGCTGGGCGTGCTCTTCAATCTCTTTTTGTTGCGGCTCGGCTTTGGGGCCGAGTTCATCGGCGCGCTGACGGGCAGCGGTCAACTCGCGTGGGCGTTATGCGCGCTGCCCCTCGGGATCTATGTCCGCCGCTTCGGTTTGCGAACCGGGCTGGTGACGAGCGCGTTGGTCCAGTGCATTTCGATCGCCGCGCTGCTGTCGGTCGAAATGCTGCCACGAGAGGCCTGGCCGGCCTGGCTCTTTGGCTGGTGGATCATGTCATGGATCGGCTCATCCGCCCATGGCGTCAGCGGCGCGCCGCTTCTGATGCAGGTCAGCCCGATTCATCGCCGGCGCGAGGCGTTCACCCTTCAAGCGGTCATGCTCGGCGTCGTCGCCTTTGCCGGCAACATCGCCGCCGGCCAGTTGCCGGCCTGGCTTGCGCCGATCCTGAACGCCCGTGTCGATCAACCGGCGCCATATCGGGCCGCCCTGTATCTGGTCCCGATCGCCTTCGCTCTGGCTGTCCCGATCTGGTCGCGTTTGAAGGTGGCTCCAATTGCGCGTCCGACATCGCTCGAAAGCCACGATCGGCAACCGACCCGGCTCCTGGCTGCGCTGGCCGGCATGGTTTTCTTGCAGGCTGCAGCCGAAAACGGGCTGCGGACGTTTTTCAACGTCTACCTCGATCGCCAGTTGCTGACGCCGGTGGCCGTCATTGGCTTGATTGGGGCGGTTGCGCAGGCGATCTCTGTCGCGAGCGCCCTGCTGATCCCGGCCGTGTTGAAGCGGGCTGGGAACGTCGATACCCTGCGCACGATCAGCCTGTGCGTGGCCGCGTGCATGGCGGCGATTGCGCTCGTGCCGTCGCTGACCGTCGCCGCGATCGGCTATGTCCTGGTAACCGCCCTGGTCGGGATCGCCGCCCAGGCGCGTCAGTTGTTCAGCCAGGAGCTCGTCGCCCCGCACTGGCGCACCATCGCGTCTTCGGTGAACAACGTCGGTATTGGACTGGGCTGGTCGAGCGCGGCGGGATTGGGTGGAGTCTTGGTCGGGGCCGCGGGTTTTGCGGGCGTATTCGGCGCGGGCGCCGCGCTCGCGCTGGCCGCGGCGGTGAGCCTCGCGGCGTTCTCGGCGCAGCGCCGGCGCGTCGCGCCACCGATTGGGTGATTCGCTTCCGGAATCGGGCGATCCTGCCGAACCTGCGAGGTGGGCTACACTCACGCCTCTTTGATTCCCGCGCGGTGTCAGCGGGCCCAACGAATTCAGCGTGGAACAACCCGATCCCGAGCCCCGCATCCTCAACCGCAACTTCCTGCTCTACATGGGCGGCTGGGCGGTCACCGCCTTCGCCTATTTCGGCATCCTTGGCGTGCTCTTCAACCTATTCCTGCTCCGCTTGGGATTTGGGGCCGAGTTCATCGGCGTGCTCACCGGCAGCGGGCAATTGGCCTGGGCATTGTGCGCGCTCCCGGCCGGCCTCTTTGTGCGCCGTTTTGGCCTGCGGATTGGGCTGATGACCGGCGCGCTGGCCCAGGCCGTCTCGATCACGGCGATGCTGTCCGTCGAAGCCCTCCCGCGCGAACTGTGGCCGGCCTGGCTCTTCGGCTGGTGGATCGTCACCTGGATGGGCGCCGCGCCACTCGCGGTAAGCGGCGCGCCGCTCCTGATGCAGGTCAGCCCAACGCATCGCCGGCGCGAGACCTTCACCATCCAGGCGGTCATGCTGGGCATCGTTGCCTTTGCGGGCAGTCTGATCGCCGGCCAACTGCCGACCTGGTTTGCGCCGATGCTGAATGCCAGCCTCGATCAACCCGCCCCTTATCGGGCCGCCCTGTATCTGGTCCCCATTTCATATGCCCTGGCGTTGCCGATCTGGGCGCGCCTAAAACTGACGCCGATCGCAATCCCCGCCTCATCCGAAAGCCATGATCGCCAGCCGACCCGCCTCCTCGCCATTCTCGCCGTCATGGTCTTCTTGCAGACCGCTGCCGAGGGCGCGCTGCGGGCTTTCTTCAACGTCTATCTCGATCAGCAGTTGCTGACCCCCGTGTCGCTGATCGGCTTGATCGGCGCCTTTGCCCAGGTGATATCCGTCGCAACCGCGCTTTCGATTCCGGTTGTGTTGAGACGGGCCGGGAACGCCAACACCCTGGGCGCCGTCACGTTTGGTATCGCGGTCTGTATGACGGTCATGGCCCTGGTGCCGACGCTGGCCGTCGCCGCCATCAGCTATGTCCTGGCGATTTCGTTGATCGGGATCGCGGCGCAAGCGCGCCAGTTGTTCAGCCAGGAACTCGTCGCCCCGCATTGGCGAACCACCGTGTCCTCGGTCAACAACGTTGGGGTGGGGCTGGGCTGGTCCAGCGCGGCCGGGCTGGGCGGCGTCGTGGTCGGGGCGGCCGGTTTCGCGGGTGTCTTTGGGATTGGCGCCGCGCTCTCGCTCGCGGCCGCGATCAGCATGGCCGCATTTACCATCGTGCGCGGGCGCGCTTCCTCCTAAGCGCCACCCGATTCCCGCCTGAAACGACATGGGCCGCCCCGGCGCAAGCCGGGGCGGCCCATGTCGTTTCAGGCAATCAAATCTGAGGCTATGCTGGGATTCGTCCGAACGGCGCGTGAAATGGGGCCCGGGCGGCGGTCCTTCCGCCATCGCGAGGCCTACAATCACCTCATTCATTTGACCGGCAACGACGCGCCTTCGCGCGC
>JAGOCU010000213.1 GCA_017998555.1 Thermoflexales bacterium | reverse complement strand
GGCGCGGTATGGCCGGCCAATGAGATCCTGTCATCGAACAACGAGACGATGCAACACTACAAAACGGTCCTGCAAATCGCCCGACAGGATCGCAAACCGCATGCCCAGGAGTGCCTCGACTTTGCCAAGGCAATCCTGGACGGCGCGCCGTCACCGGTCCCGGCCGAGCAATCGCTGCAGGTGTTGACCATTCTGGATGGGGTGTATCGCAGCCAGCGCGAAGGCGGCGAAATCCGGCTGTGACCGATGTCGTCGCCCGGGCGGCGCGCCTGCGTGGCGGGCCGGAGTCCCTGGCCCGGTTCGCCGCCGCGCGCCTGGCGGGGCGCGTGGCGGGGGTATGGCTGACCGATGCCACGCCCGACGAGCGCGCGGCCCTCGCACGGCATGTGGCGCTGGTCGAGCCGCCGGCGCGGACTCAAGTGGCGCCGATCGCGGCGGCGCTCGCTGGCGCGGATGCGCGCCTGATCGGCGACTGGGCCCGCGGGCAGCCCGCTGAGCCAGGTGCCTGGCTCGTCACCGATCACCCGGCCGTGGCGGCCTTTATGGCGGGCCTGGGCGGAAGGACGGCAGAGCGCGCCTCTGCCGCGTTTGCCGGCTGCCTGCTTGCATTGCCCGGTGTGGCCGTGCTCCCGCTCAGTCTGCTCGCCGGACAGCTCCGCGCCGGCGATGATATTGACGCAAGTCGTTGGGCAGCTGCCGAAGATGATGGCCCGTCGAATCAGACCCGGGTGGGCGACGCGGTCGAGCGGCTTTTGCGCGTGCGAGCCACCCTGCCCGGTTTTGCGGCGGGTGGCGCATGCCAGATTCCCGATGCGGGTCAGGGCGTCCTGCTCGTCATCCGCGATGCGCCGGACGGAGACGGCACGCCGATGGGCGCCCAGCGCGGGCGGGTCGTCTGTATCACCAACCTGACCGGTGAGGAATGCCTGGTCAGTCCGGATTGGCGCGCCTTGCTGGGGACCCGAAATGCCATCCGCGACCAGGTTACGGGGGTGCGCTTCAACGTGCATGGGCCTTCGCTCGGCCTCGCGCCCTGGCAAGTGGTGTGGGCGACAGTCTAGATAACGTCCAGAATCAACATCTCCCGGCTCCGCCGGGGGATGTTGATTCGATGTCTATCTGGGCGCCATCCGAATTGCGCCATCCAGCCGGACGACTTCGCCGTTGAGATAGCCGTTCTCGAACATGTGCCGGACCAGGGCGGCGTATTCGGCCGGATCGCCCAGGCGCTGCGGAAAGGGCACCTGCTGAGCCAGCGAGAGTTGGGCAGGCTCGGGCAATCCGGCCAGCATCGGGGTGCGAAAGGCGCCGGGCGCAATCGCAAGGACCCGAATGCCGTAGCGGGCGTACTCGCGGGCCAGCGGCAGGGTCATCGCCGCCACCCCACCCTTGGACGCCGCATAGGCTGCCTGCCCAATCTGGCCGTCAAACGCGGCGACCGAGGCCGTGCTGACGATGACCCCGCGCTCGCCCGTGGCGTCGGGCGCCTGGGCGGCCATCGCCGCCGCGGTCAGGCGGATCATGTTGAACGTCCCAATCAGATTGACCGTAATGACCCGTGAGTAGCTGGCGAGACTGTGCGGCATGCCCTTGCGCAGGGCGAGTTCGGCGATGGCGACCCCGGCGCAATTGACCAGCCCGCGCAGCGGTCCAGGCATCGCGATCGCTGCCTTGACGCAGGCTTCGGCGCTCGCCTCGTCGGTGACATCGGTCCGGACAAAGCGGGCCCGATCGCCCAGCTCGGCAACCACCGCCCCGGCCGCGGCGGGATTCACTTCGGCCAAAACAGCGTAACCGCCGGCGCCGACGATCATCCGGGCCGCCGCCGCGCCAAGGCCCGAGCCGCCGCCGGTCACGATGAAGGTGTTGTTCGCGATGTTCATGCCTTGTCCGTTTTTATAGACATATCTTGCGAGATCAGCCTCCCCGCGCTTCGCGCGGGGAGGCTGATCTCGCAGGAATTCTCTATAGCCTTTCGATCAGGGTGGCATTGGCCATGCCCCCATATTCACACATGGTCTGCAGGCCGTAGCGCCCGCCGCTGCGCTCGAGCGCGTGGAGCAAGGTCGTCATCAGCCGCGCGCCCGAGCAGCCCAGCGGGTGGCCAAGCGCAATTGCGCCGCCGTTGACGTTGACCCGGGCGAGGTCAGCGCCCAGTTCGCGCTGCCAGGCCAGCACCACGCTGGCAAAGGCTTCATTGATCTCGATCCGATCGACGTCGCGCAACGTCAGGCCCGCGTTGCGCAAGGCGCGCCGGGTGGCCGGGATCGGCGCGGTCAGCATGAGGAGGGGGTCATCCCCGCACACCGCAAAGGCGGCGAAGCGCGCCCGAGGGCGCAGACCCAGGCGCTCGGCCACCTCGCGACCCATCACCAGAACCGCGGCCGCGCCGTCGCTGATCTGCGAGGCATTCCCGGCGGTCACGAGACCGTCGGATTGGAAGGGCGTTTTGAGGCTGGCCAGCTTATCGAGGCTGGTGTCGCGGCGAATGCCCTCATCGACCGTCATCAGGGCGCCATCCGACCCGACCGGCACGGGCACGATCTCTTGCGCGAAGCGCCCTTCATCGGTGGCGCGCGCGGCCCGCTGATGGCTTTCGAGGCTGAAGGCGTCGACATCGGCCCGGGTGAGCGCCCATTTTCGGGCGATGGCCTCGGCGCTCAGCCCCTGGCCGATCAGCCCGCCCGTGTAGCGCGCCATCAGGCGCGGGCTGCTGGGCTGCCCGGGGCCCTGCGCGCTGGACCCCATCGGCACCCGGCTCATGCTCTCGACACCGCAGGCGATGACGATGTCGTAGGCGCCGCTCATCACCCCCTGGGCGGCGAAATGGATCGCCTGCTGGCTGCTCCCGCACTGGCGATCGACGGTGGTTCCCGGCACACTTTCCGGGAAGCCCGCCGCCAATGCCGCGTTGCGGCCGATATTCATGCTTTGCTCGCCAATCTGGCTGTAGCAGCCAGCAATGACGTCATCGATGCTGGCGGGATCGATGCCGGTCCGCCGGATGAGCTCGACGAGCGTGTATGCCAGCAGGTCAATCGGATGCCACTGACTCAGGCGGCCGTTGCGTTTTCCGATGGGGGTGCGGACGGCTTCGACGATGACGGCTTCTCTCATGATGGGTGGGGGATTCAAACGATCGTTTGGTTGATGCTAAGATTCAAACGCATTCTTGTCAAGGCGTGACAGGTGCCGGGAGCGCTGGGCCCCGGCTGCGCCGGGGCACGGCGCTCCCGGCGAATTGTGTCGATAATCTTCGGCAGCCATGGAAATTCTGGAAACCCAGATCGACACCCGCTCGGATCAGTTCAGAACCAACGCCGCCCATCATCGCGGCCTGGCCGAGGCCCTGCGCGAACGGCTGGCCGCGACCCGGCGCGGAGGCGGTGAGGCAGCCCAGCAGCGCCACGCCGAACAGGGCAAGCGCTTTGTCCGAGACCGTATTGACGGGCTGATTGATCCACAGGCGCCCTTTCTCGAGCTCTCGCCGCTGGCCGCCAACGACCTCTACGACGGTGATGCGCCCGGGGCCGGGATTGTCACCGGGATCGGCCCGATTCATGGCCGGGCGTGTGTGATCGTCGCCAACGACGCGACGGTCAAAGGCGGGACGTACTACCCGCTCACAGTCAAAAAACACCTGCGCGCGCAACAGATCGCGCTCGAGAATCACCTCCCCTGCGTCTACCTGGTCGACAGCGGCGGCGCGTTTCTGCCGATGCAGGATGAGGTCTTCCCCGACGCCGATGACTTCGGGCGGATTTTCTACAACCAGGCCACCCTCAGCGCCCGCGGTATCCCGCAGATCGCGGCCGTAATGGGGAGCTGCACGGCGGGCGGCGCCTATGTGCCGGCCATGAGCGACGAGACCATCATTGTGCGCGGGACCGGCACGATTTTTCTCGGCGGTCCGCCCCTGGTGAAAGCGGCGACCGGTGAGGATGTCAGCGCGGAGGATCTTGGGGGCGCGGACGCCCACACCCGCCGATCTGGCGTTGCCGATCACCTGGCCGAGGACGACGCGCATGCCCTGGCCCTGGTGCGCGGCATCGTCGAGACGCTCGGCCCGGCTCCGGAGGCAAAACTCGATCAGATCGACTCGGAGCCGCCTGTGTATGACCCCGAGGAGTTGTATGGCGTTTTGCCCGCCTCATATCGGGTGGCCTACGACGCGCGCGAGGTGATCGCCCGGCTTGTCGACGGCAGCCGCCTCCGCGAGTTCAAGGCCCGCTATGGCATCACCCTGGTGTGCGGCTTTGCCCGTATTCACGGCTATCTCGTCGGGATCCTGGCCAATAACGGGGTGCTGTTCAGCGAAAGCGCGCTGAAAGGCGCCCACTTTGTTCAGTTGTGCGCCGCCCGCGGCATTCCCCTGCTCTTCCTGCAGAACATCACGGGGTTCATGGTTGGGCGCGAGGCTGAAAACGGCGGGATCGCCAGGGACGGGGCGAAACTCGTCAACGCAGTCGCCAACGCCCAGGTCCCCAAGCTCACCGTCATCATCGGCGGATCCTTCGGGGCCGGCAATTACGGCATGTGCGGGCGGGCCTACCAGCCGCGCTTTCTGTGGACCTGGCCGAATGCGCGAATCAGCGTGATGGGCGGCGAGCAGGCCGCGAACGTGCTGCTCACCGTCAAGATGGATCAGAACGCCCGGCGCGGGCTGCCGCCGATGACGCCGGC
>JAGOCU010000212.1 GCA_017998555.1 Thermoflexales bacterium | reverse complement strand
GCAATATCGGCAGCGATGGCCGCTGCCTGCTGGCGGGCAGCCTCGCCCCCGCAGCGACGCAACAGCGACAGCCCGGACTCACCATCCAGACGAATCGTCCAGATCGCGCCGGCATGCCCAAGCCAGGTGAGCGAGATCCCTGCCCGCCCGAGCGCAAAGCCCGTCATCGCGCCGCGCAGCTCGGCTTCGGCAACCGCCGCGACAAACGCCTCCGCATCAGCGGCGCTGAAGCCGCACCCGACCAATGCGTTGACGCAGGAATTGTCGCCATCGCCTGTCTCCGTGCCTTCCGCCACCGGGCCCAGCACCGCGGTTGGGGCCAGCCACACCCGCGGTCGGAGACCGGGGCATTCCGGCAGCGCCGACATTTCCATCTGGGTTAGCGCCGAAAGCGTGTTCGCGTCCGGGATCGGGATGAAGTCGTGGACGCCCGACGCGTCGGGGCGATAGGCAACGCCGCCATCCGGGTTGAGCGCGACATACACCTGGGCCGGCGCGCCCGCCCCTGAGGTCCGCATCAGCCATACCGCCGCGTCCGGATGCGCGCTGCGGGCGATCAACGCGCGCGGCCCCTCGGCGAGCGCCAGGCGACCCTCCCCATTTACCCGAAGCAACCCACGCGCCAGCAGCGTTGCCCGCCCGTCGCGGAGCATGGCGGTCCGGTCCGGATCCGAGTGGGCGACCAGCGCGCCCTCGGCGCCCAGCAGCCCGCCACCCAGGTTCAGCTCGTTCAAGATCACCCACAATTCGCCGGTGTTCAGGCGCAGGCCAGCCAGTTGATGACTCATCGATGTTCTCCTTGGAATGCCAGGCCCGCATTGAGGCCGGCCCGATACAGCAACGTCACGGACAGCCGGAACGCGCACAACCACCACAATGCGCCGGCGACCAGGGCCAGCAGCGCCAACAGCCCGCTGAGCAGCGTGTCGCCGGCGGCCAGACGGCCCATCGGCCAGCCCGCCACGGCGGCCGCGACGCAGGCAGGCGCCAGGGCGTGGTCTGAGCGCCAACTCGATTCCCAGCAGGTAGCCGCTGCGGGCCTGGGCGAAGCTGGGGTGACCCGCGGCGCGCGGGAATACGGGTGGCGCCCGGCGCGATGCGACGCGACCACACCTTCGACCGCCCAGACGGTCCCGCACAACGCAAGTAACAGCGCCACGGCCCACAACCCGGGCCCGAGCCGAGCCGCAAGCCACAGCCCGCCCCGCGCGACCGTGCCCGCGAAGGCAGCCGCTTCGCTCACCTGCTTGACCGCGCGCCTCAGCGGGTCGGGCGCATCGGCCAGCCGCCAGGCCAGGACGAAGTTCAAGACCTGCGCGCCCAGCAACGCGATGGGCACTCCCAGGCGCTCCACCGGTTCCGCGCCGGCCGGCCAGGCGGCCACGCACACCGCGGTCTCGGCGAGCCAGGCCAGCGGCAACCACAGGTCGCTGCGGCGCGCGCCAACGGGATGCCCGGCCAGCCGCCGCTCGGCTTCGATCAGCGTCAGGGCTGTCATGGCTGCCCAACCGGGGCGGGTCCTGGCAGCGGCGGGTTGAAGAATGGCCGCACGTTGCGCTGATACAAATCGTCAATGCCGTCCACAATCTGGTCGCCCATCATCGAATCGATGACGACTGTGGTCGCCCAGGCCGCGGCAGCCGAAAGGGGCACGGCCAGGGCGGCCTCTCCCAATCCACCCATCGCCCCGCCAATGGCGGTGCCTTCGGGGCCGAGTAACGTGCCAACCGTGGCCCCGCCCGCGGCCCCCATCGCCGCGGCCAGCGCGTCATAGCCGGCGGCAAGGGGCACCCGCGCGGCGCTGAAGGCCAGGTCCTTGGCGTTGGCGACCATGAAGCGGCTCCAGTCAAATGATCCATCCGCATCCGCCGATCTGTATTTGATGGCGTTCATAACGACGCTGACCAGCGGGCCGCCCGTCTTGGCCGCGCTTTGGATCGCCTTCGGGCCCGCCTTCGCCATCAGGCTGAGGGCGAGCCCGACCCCCGTCCCGATCGGAAAGGGAAGCGGCGTGCGCTGGCCGTGTTCTGGAGGGTTGCTTTCCAGCGTGGGAGTTGGCGTCGCCGTCGGCGGGGGCGGTTCGGGCGGGGGGGTGGGTTTTGGGGTGGGGACCGGCGACGGCGCCCAGTTTGCCTCGGCCGGGATGCGCCTGAGCGCCGCCGCGGCATCCGCTTCAGCTTGCCCGGCAAGAGCGCGGATGGCGCGCGCGCTCTCGGCGGCGGCGCGCAATGCCCCAACGAGGCGCGTCATTGCGGGCAACACGGCGGCGTCCATCTCGGCATAGAACGATTGCGCGCCGGTTCCGATCCACTCGCCGGCCTGTAGTTCATCCTTGGCCCGCGCGAGCGTGTTGAGCGCGCGTTGCGTTTCGTCCGCCTCGCGCGCGAAGCGTCCCGCAATGTCATCCAGTTGGCTGTCGTCGAAGCGAATCTTCAGCGCATTCATGTGTGCTCCTTGTCAAGGCGCGTGCCTCGAAAAGGAGTCTATGAGCAAGGGCGCGAAAAGAAGCTGACAATTGTCTGACGGTCGAGGCTCGGCCTTACTGCCGGATCGCCACAATGCCCGCGCAATCCGGGCGTTCGGGCGCGCTGTCGTAGCAGCGCAGGATGCGCCAGTCCCGAAACGCTTCGCGCAACTCGCCGGGCTGCAGGAAGTAGCTCGGATCGGCGTTCGGGCGGCGCGCGCGCTGGGCGGGATTGAAGGATTCGATCAGCAGCCAGCCGCCGGGCCGCAGCCACGCGCGGAAGCGCGGCCAGAGCGCGCGCTGGGTGTAGCGGAAGTTCACGATGACGTCCAGGCAGGCCGGCGGCAGGTCGAAGCGCTCCAGGTCGGCGACCACGGCCATCAGCGTGGGCGCGCGGAGGCGCGCGGCTCGCACGCCGACCTCGGCGATGTCCACCCCGACCACGCGCAGCCCGCGCGCCATGAGCAGGCGCGCGCTTGCCCCCAGCCCCATCGCGACATCCAGGGCCAGGCCGCGCGCTGGGAGCGAGTCAATCTCCTCAATCAGCAATGCCGCCGGGTGGTCGGCACCGCGGGCAGCCGGATCGCGATAGCGGGCATTCCAGCGGGCGGCGTCTTTGGAGGTCACGGGGGCATCGTACCTGATTCAGCTACACTCAGCCCATGCCGTCGCTCGACGCGGCGAGCCGCTCCGAAAGGGTTGCGCTCAACGCCTCTTGATGCGGGACCTGGATAACGTATACAACACAAACTCATGCCAACCCTCATTCACGCCACGCATGAAGCCGCCTACAAAGTGGGCGGGATCGGGGCCGTGCTCGACGGCCTGCTCAGCGCCCCTGACTATCTCGCCCGGGTGCGGCGCAGCATCGTCGTCGGCCCGATGGATACCCGCGACCCGGCCGAGATGGACCGTCTCTTTGCCCCGCGCAACAACCTGTTTGTCCGTTACTTCTCGGATCGCGGGATGATGGCCTGCGATCCGGCGTTGGCCAACGCCTTGAGTGGTATCGAGGCCGCCTTTGGCGTCCGATTGTGCTATGCCACCCGCCAATTCGGCGGGGCCATCCACGAGTTGCTGCTGGTTGATGCCTCTGAGGCCCGGGCGGATCGCTACGACGGCTTCAAGTATTTTGTGTGGCGGCGCTTTGGGCTGGATTGCGCGCGCTATGCCGGAGTTGATGAGTTCAACCACTTCATGCGGATGGCCGAGCCTGCGGCGGCCGCCCTCAATGCCATCCTCGAGGGCGACGCGGCTGCCGCTGAGCCGCGCTGGGTGGTCTGCCATGAGTTCATGGGTCTGCCGCTGTGGTACGGCCTCGAGCTTGCCCGTCCCGGCGCGTATCGGAGCGCCTATGTTGCGCATGAGGTGCCGACCGCGCGGGCGCTCGTGGAGGGCGATGGCGGCCACGATACGCGCTTCTATAACGTCCTGCGCCAGGCGCTGCCGCGCGGGCTGACCGTCGATCAGGTGTTTGGCGATTGGAGCGGCTATTTCAAGCACGGCCTGGTGCGGACCGCCGTCCAGTGCGATGTGGTGATGGCGGTCGGCGATCCGGTGGTCGATGAGCTGCGCTTTCTTGACCCGGGTTTCCGGGATAAGCCGATCAGCCTGATCTACAACGGCGTGCCGAGCCAGCGCATAACGCTCGGAGATACGCGTCTGTCCAGCGCCCGGCTCAAGGAATTCGCCCGGCGCATGGTCGGGATCGCGCCGACCTGGGTGTTTTCGCATGTCACCCGGATGGTGCCCAGCAAGGGGCTGTGGCGCGATTTGCGGGTCATGGAGAAACTCGACAGCCACCTGTCCTGGCGGGGCGAGAGCGCGGTCCATTTCATGCTCTCGTCGGTGCGGCCGGCCGGCCGGACAAGCGCCGACGCGTGGCGAATGAGCCAGGCCTATGGCTGGCCCGGCCGGCACCGCTTTGGCTGGCCCGACCTGGTCGATCCCGAGGACACGCTGTATCGCGCAATCGCCGATTTCAACGCGGCTGCCCACGCCTCGCAGGTCATTCTGGTGAACCAGTTTGGCTGGGATCGCGAGCGCATCGGCGCGCTGATGCCCGAGGACATGCGCTTTGGGGATCTGCGGGCCGGGAGCGACCTCGAGTTTGGCCAGAGCATCTATGAGCCCTTTGGCATCGCCCAGATGGAACCGCTCTCGGCCGGGGCGCTGTGCGTGGTGAGCGATTCGTGCGGATGCGTTGGCTTTGCCCGTCAGGC
>JAGOCU010000211.1 GCA_017998555.1 Thermoflexales bacterium | reverse complement strand
GCCGTGTTGCCGGCGATTGTGCTGTTGTAGAGATACAACCGTCCGCCGGCGGTGTTCACGGCAATCCCGCCCGCGCCGGCCTGGGCGATGTTGCCGCTGACCGTGCTGTTGATCAGCGTAGCCAGCGTATTGGTCACCCGCATCCCGGCCGCGCTGGTCGCGCTGTTGCTGATCAGCGCCGTGTTGCGCATTACGAGGCTGCCCTTCTCCAGGATGATGCCCCCCGAGTCCGGGGCGCTGTTGTTGCGGATGGTCGAATCGACAATCGTCACCGCGCCGCCGCCAAGAGACAATCCGCCCCCGCGGACCGGCGCGCTGTTCCCGGACACGACGGATCGAATCAGAACCAGTGGAGCATTGTTGGCGAGCGAAATGCCGCCTCCCCGCGAGTCAGCGTCGACGAAACCGTTGTCGCCAATGGTGCTGTCCATGATGGTGATGGGTCCGCCTGCCCGGATGCCGCCGCCCGCGTTGTTGGCGAGATTTCCGGTGATCGCGCTGGATTGAATCAGCGCGGTGCCGAGCGGATCGACTGCGATGCCGCCGCCCGTCGAGGAGGATGTGTTGTTGTCGACGACGGAGTTGATCAAGGTCAGGTGACCTTCAGTGAAGATGGCTGCGCCAAACCCATTGTCCCGGGCGTCGGCGCCGGTCAGCCGCACCCCGGAGATGACCACCGACACGCCAGGCCCGATGTGGACGAGACGATCGGAAAACGCGCCGCTGGCCGTAATCGTCGTGCTGAGCGGCCCGAGCCCGACGATCGACAACGATGCCGTCACATCGAGGTCGCCGATTGCATCGGTGTCATCCCCATTTCCGCCGATGCTCAGGGTGTGCGCACCGGCGCCCAGCGCAATCGTCTGGCTTCCGCCGGAACCGGCGCACCCGCCGAAGTTGCTGTTCGCATTGGCGGTCAGAATTGCCTCGCGCAACGAGCAGGAGTTGACATCCGCGCCGAACTGATCAGCCAGGGTGTTGACCACGATATTGCCCAGCGGCGCTTCGGGGGCGGCTTGGGTCAAGGCCGCCGACAGAAAGAGGAGGATGATCGCGAGCAGGGCGGCCGCTGGCAGAAGCGCTCCGGAGGGCATGGGTCGCGCGACGGCCTTGGGATTGGGTTGGAGCAAGCGCATGGCACGAGTCTGTTGGAAGTCCGGTACAAAGCGCAGTACAAATTGGCCGGCTCCTCCACTGCGGTAAAATTGCGTGTTTGTCCATCCGGGCAAATCCAGCAAGAGACCAGTCCGCACCCTGCAGGCGGCGCGTAAGCCCCGCCTGGGAAAATCAGCACGAAACATCATCCAACATCGGGAGAACCATGGCTTCGACAAATGGACATGCAGCAACCTTCGGGCAAGTGACCGCCGTCCGCGGCGGCGTCGTCGACGTAAAGTTCGACACGGGCGAACTGCCCGAGATCTACGAGGCCCTCGAGATTGACCGGCCCGGCCTGGGCCGCCTCGTTCTCGAAGTGCAACAGCACCTCGGCCGCGACCAGATCCGCAGCGTGGCCATGGACACCACCGACGGCCTGCGCCGTGGCGTGCATGTGCGCAAGACCGGCGGCCCGATCAGCGTCCCGGTTGGCCCCGAGACGCTTGGCCGCATCTTCAACGTGCTCGGCGATGCCATCGATGGGCGCGAGACCCCCAAGACCGGGATCAAATACCCGATCCACCGCCCGGCCCCGACCTTTGAAGATCAGAAGGGCTCGATCGAAATCCTCGAGACCGGGATCAAGGTCATCGACCTGATTGCCCCCTTCACCAAGGGCGGCAAGACCGGCATTTTCGGCGGCGCCGGGGTGGGCAAGACGGTCACCATCCAGGAGCTCATCAACTCCATCGCCAAGTTCCACAACGGCTACTCGGTGTTCGCCGGTGTGGGCGAGCGCACCCGCGAAGGCACCCAGCTCTACCGCGAAATGAGCGAGGCCGGCGTGTTGAACTCGCTCGTAATGATCTTCGGCCAGATGAATGAGCCGGCCGGCGTGCGCCTGCGCACCGCCCTGACCGGCGTGACGATGGCCGAGTACTTCCGCGACGAAGGCCGGGATGTGCTGCTCTTCATCGACAACATCTTCCGCTTTGTCATGAGCGGTTCCGAAGTGTCTGCGTTGCTCGGGCGCATGCCCAGCGCGGTCGGTTACCAGCCCACCCTCGGGACCGAGATGGGCGCGCTGCAGGAGCGCATTACCTCGACCAAGAAGGGCTCCATCACCTCGATGCAGGCCGTCTATGTGCCCGCCGACGACTACTCCGACCCGGCCCCGGTGGCGACCTTCGCCCACCTCGACGCCACGGTCAACCTCGAGCGCAGCATCGCCGAGAAGGGTATCTTCCCGGCCGTCGATCCGCTGGCCAGCTCCAGCCGCATCCTCGACCCGCTGGTTGTGGGCCCTGAGCATTACCGGGTCGCCCGCGAAGTGCAGCGCACCCTCCAGCGCTACAAGGACCTGCAGGACATCATCGCCATTCTGGGCGTCGATGAACTCAGCGAAGACGACAAGCTCGTTGTCACCCGCGCCCGCAAGATGGAGCGCTTCCTCGGCCAGCCGATGTTCGTCGCCAAGCCCTTCACCGGGTTGGAAGGCCGCTACGTCAAGATCAAGGACACGGTCCGCAGCTTCGACGCCATCCTCAAGGGCGAGTGCGACGAGGTCCCGGAGAGCTACTTCTTTATGAAGGGCACCATCGATGAGGTCTTCGAGGCTTACGAGAAGGATCGGGCCAAGTAAACTAGGGCCATGCAATTGCATCTCGAGATCGTCACCAGCGAGGCCACCGTTTACAGCGGTGATGTTGATATGGTCACCGTGCCCGGCGCAGCCGGGGTGATGGGCATCCTGCCCCGCCATGCGCCGGTGCTGTCGACATTGCGAGCCGGCGAGTTGCGGGTCAAGGTCGGGGGGGATGATCTCGAATTCGCCATCGGCGGCGGATTCGTCGACATCAACAACAACCAGGTCATCATCCTGGCCGACAGCGCCGAACGCTCCGACGCCATCGACCTGGCCCGGGCCGAAGCCGCCCGCCAAAGGGCCGAAAACCTGCTCAAAAATCCACCGCCCAACAAAGAAGAACTTTTCAAGTTGGAATCGGCGCTCAAGCGCAACCAGGCCCGCATCTCGGTGGCCTCGCGCAAACGACGGACGGGCTGACCGCCCTCCTGACGACTGATGAGTTTATTTCGAGCCGAACTCGGCATCGACCTCGGGACCGTCAATATCCTCGTCTACGAACGCGGCCGGGGCATCGTGATTCAGGAGCCCTCCGTTGTAACGCTGCTCCCCAATGCCGACCAGGTGACGGTGGTCGACTATGGCGAGGCCGCCCGCCAGATGTACGGCCGCACCCCGGACATGCTCGAGGTGACCCGGCCGGTGCGGGACGGCGTGATCGCGGACTATCAGATCACCCAGATGCTGTTGCGCTACTTCGTCAACAAGGTCAAGGGTCCGTGGCGCTTTCTCCCGCCCCGCATTGTGATTGGCGTCCCGTATGGCGTGACCAGTGTCGAGCGGCGGGCTGTGCGCGAGGCCGCGGTGGAGTCTGGCGCAGGCGAGGTCTATCTCATCCGCGAGCCGCTGGCCGCCGCCCTTGGCGCGGGCCTGCCGGTTGATACCGCCACGGGCAATCTGGTCCTCAACGTGGGGGGTGGCACCGCCGAGGCCGCCGTCGTCTCGATGAATGGCATCGTGGCGGCGAACTCGATTCGCATCGGCGGGATCAAGCTGGATGAGGCGATTCAGGCCTTCATCCGCCGCAAGTACAACCTGGCGATCGGCGAGCCGACCGCCGAGGACATCAAGATTCGGATTGGCAGCGCGACCCCGCTCGATCACGAGCTCAGCATGCAGGTGCAGGGCCGCGACCAGGTTACCGGTCTGCCGCGGATGATCGAGATCTCCTCCGGCGAGATCACCGAAGCGCTGCAGGAACCGTTGCTCAGCATTTCGGCCTGCGTCCGAAGCGTGCTCGAGCGCACGCCGCCCGAGTTGGCCTCGGACATCATCGACCGCGGCATGGCGATGACGGGCGGCACGGTGCTGCTCCGAAACATGGGCGAGTTTCTGACCCATGAGGTGGGCGTGCCCGCCTATCTCGCCGATGCCCCGATGGCGTGCGTCGCCCTGGGCTGCGGGCGCGCGCTCGAGGACATCGGCACCCTGGCCCGGACCGAATTCTCCCGGCCATGAGCCGGCTGGTCCTGGCCTCGGCCTCGCCCCGCCGGCGCGAATTGCTGGGCGCGCTGGGGGTGGACTTTGAGGTCCTGCCCTCCCACATCGACGAGACGCCCCGCCCGGGCGAGACCCCGTTTCAGACCCAGCGCCGGGTCACCCATGACAAAGCCGCGACGGTCGCTGCCTCACTGGCGGACCCAACCCGCGACGTCATCGCCTGCGACACGACCGTGCTGCTCGACGGCGACATGCTGAACAAGCCTGAGGATGCGGCTGAGGCGCGCCAGATGCTCACCCGCCTGCGCGGGCGCCTGCACGAAGTCCGCTCGTGCGTGGTGGTCGCCCGGGACGGCGTCGCGCACGCGGCAGAGGTGTCCTCGCGGGTGCTGATGCGCGCGTTTTCGGACGACGAGATGGAAGCCTATATCGCGACCGGCGATCCGTTTGACAAGGCGGGTTCGTATGCCGTCCAGCATCCGGAATTCAAGCCGGTGATGGAGATCCGCGG
>JAGOCU010000012.1:12824-17714 GCA_017998555.1 Thermoflexales bacterium | reverse complement strand
TTTCTGGCGCAGGTCGCGCTCAACCGCGTTGAGAACGGCGTGATCGTCATCGACGGCAAGGATGATGGGTTTGGCCATGTCTGTCTCTGGTTGTATTGGAATCCAGAGACAAGGTATAGCCGATTACAGCTATTTCGCAAGCCCACTTTCAGCTCAAAACTCAAAACCCATATGGCGAGAGCGCAATCCCCGCGCGAAGCGCGGGGATTGCGCTCTCGCCACATGGGTTTAGGACGACTTCTAGTTTCGGGGCGGCGAGATCTCAATCGGCGTGTTGATGTCGGTCACATCGCGCTCGGAGTAGACCGTCATCCGGGTTCGGCCGTTATCGAGTTCGGTGACCGACACCTCGCGCACGACAGCCCGTGGCATGCCCGCGGTCGCCGCGATCCAAACGTCACCCGTGACGTGATACTGGGTCTGAGTGATGCCGCCGATGGGCTTGGGGAAAGGGATTGACGCCCGGAAATCCATGGCGTAGCGTTCTGCCGGCACGCCGTTCACCGTTTCCTTTCCGACCAGACGAATCGCTCCGGGCGCGCCGGTGGCGATCTCATCCCGGGCCTTCTGGAAGGCCTGCTCAAAATCGGCATCCGTTTGTCCGGCCGATGCTGACGCGGCGCTCACGGTTGATGTGATCCATTGCTTCGCGCCAGGCAGGCGCACCCATTGGGTCGCGCCAATGACGATGACCTCAACGGTCGTTTCGCCTTTTTCGTTGACCTGGGTGTAGCGACGCGCGGGCGGCGACTTGACATACGCGACCGTGGTTGTGATGGTGTCGCCTTCGGGGGTCGATGAGTCATCGACGATCCGCGCTCGGATGATGGCCCGATAGCTGTTCAGCTCCTCTGGTCGGGCGAGAAGGGGCAGCGCGCCAGCCGCCGGTGGTTTTGTTGCGCTGGCGGCCGCCGCGGTGGGCCGGGCTGTGCCAATCGCTGCGGGCGTTGCGACGGTTGTGGGGCCAGGCAGCGCGCCTCCAGTCGAACCTGTGGACCCGTCACTTACGATGAGTCCCTGCGGGCTGATCACATCCACCGTGACCGAGCCCACGTTGTCGTCATAGCACCCGGGCGGTCCACTGAAACTGCTGGCGTCGGCGAATCCCAGAATAACCCGGGTTGCCCCGGCCGGCGCGATGAAGTTCTGTCGGGTAGGCGCACCAGCGGATGGCGCGCCATCGCCAATGAAGAAGATCTGACCGAGCTGGGGCTGCAGCCGGGTGAAGCCCGTCCCGAGGCCATCCTTGAGGAAGCTCAACGCAGGGGGTGGCTCGACGTTGCGTGGATTCGCGGCGCTGAGAAAGACCCCCAACAGCGCCGCCTGTGGACCGGCGTAGGGGCTGATGCCGGCCAGTGCTTCGATGTCGCTCTCACCCTCTTCATCGCCTTCCGGGCCGACGCCATCAGCGATGTCGCCATAGTAGAAATTCACCTTGCCCTCGGCCCGGAACTGCAGCGTCGCCCCGGGACTGATCCCGATTTGGGCGGGGAACGTCTCGCTCACCACCCCTGCGCACCGACCGATTGGGAAGTCATTTGCCTCTGTTCCGAGGGCGGGGATCGCGACATCGCTGCGCCCGGCCAGGAAGATCACATCCGTGGCGTTGACCGTGACTCGAGTCTGGGTGATGACCCGTGTCGGCGCCGGGGTAGGCGCCGTCTGCGTGGCGGTGGCGGGCAACGTGGGCCTCGCGACCACCGACGCAGCGACGGTCGGCGCCGCGGGCGGAAGGGTGGGTGATGCCGGCGGGACGGGCGGCACCGGCGTGGAACTTGGCCGCGCTTCGGTTGTGGGCGCGGGGCCGCTGCCGCAGGCTGCGCCAAGCAAGCTTGCGCACACGGCAAGTCCCGCCAATCGGGCATGGGATCGACCAAACATATCTACCTCCCGCGCCAGGGGGCGCGTCAATACCGGTACACGGCCGCGACAGCCAACCCAAAGGGCATCTGCTTCGAGGGCAGCGCATACGCGCTACCGCGATGAAGCAGGGTCTGGCTTGCGGCCAGGTCCATCAACTCTTCCGCGTCGGCGTGATCAGGATGCGGGCTGTAGCCCATGCGCGCCGCCACGTCACCGGTGATCGGGTCGTATTGGCCCCAGGCAAATCGGCTTTCATCCAGAAGAAGCGCATCCACGCGGCCCTGGACGGCGGCCCGCAGAATATCGTCCAAATGAGCCGAAGCGCGCGGTGTTTGGACCGCGTTCTGAAACTGCCCGATTGCGTCCAGCGCGCCCTGCCCGGATTGAGCCTCAAAGACCGCCAGGGCTTCCGCATGCGCTTCGGCCGACGTCATGCGGTCAGGATTCCCGAGGATGCTCTCGGTCATGACGTGCGGGTGCGAGGTGATCTCGCGATACGTCGCCAACAACGACTCTACGCCCATCAACAGCAAAGGCGCCTTGTCGTCCCGGAGCAGCCCGACCACGCCGTCGTCGACCTGTTCAAGGAAGCGCCGCACCTGCTCCTTCTCGTCAACCACCGTGCCATACGAAATCGCGGTGGCGCCGCCGGCGCCCCCGGCCGATGGCACGGCCCGCGCGCCGCGTTCGTGGCGCATCGGGTCGGCCGGACCCGCCTCCGCCAGGCTGCGTGGCACGCCCGTCAGCGGGACCTCGTCGATGCGCTCCCGGGTGACTTTGAACAACCGTACGTTGTGCTGACTCAGGGCCAGCGCATTGCCGCGCGGATCATTGCCCAGCGCGGGCAGCAGCGGCCGGATGATGAAGCGCGCGCCGGTGAAAACGCGCTCAGCCGGCGGAAACGGCAGATCGACATCCATCGGCGCGCCCGCGCCGATGAAAAGCGCAAGACCCTTCCCGCGCCGATTCCAGAACCCGTTGTCGCGCAGATCCGCGCGACTATGGGCCAGAAACGCGGTTGCCTCGCTTTCGCGCGCGCCAAGCGTGATCAGGCGCGCCTCGGCCTGCTTCAGCAGGTTCTTCAGCGCGACTTGATTGCGCAGGGTGCCTGTCGCGCCATGCTCCAGCGGCAAATAGGCTGACACGTAGGCGCCCGCTGGCTGCTCGATCAAATGGCGGAGCGTGGCATTCGAAACTGGGTTCATCGCGACCTTCTCTGGCCCTCAGGCACAGGTGGCCGACATGCAAATAGCGCCATGCGGACGCCGGTCTGAAAGCCCACTCGAATCTTGTTGGATTCCTGGGAGTTCAACGCCTGGCGAATCTCGCCTGCTGTCATTATGGGCGCGGTGGGTGAATATTGCAAACGCCGGGGCCGGCCTGCGCCCTGAAAGCCATCCTGAAAATGCGCGGCTTGATCACCCTCCCCGCGCGAAGCTGGGGAGGGCAGGGCATTGAGACCGCTTCTATAATCCTGCCATGAGCGCAGACAGAAAATTCGGGTTCAACACCCTGTCCCTGCATGCTGGACAACGTCCAGATCCCACCACTGGGGCGCGGGCCATGCCGATCTACCAGACGACCAGCTACGTGTTCGAAGATATCGAGCACGCCGCCAACCTGTTTGCCCTGCAGCGATTCGGGAATATCTACACCCGGATCATGAACCCGACCACGGCCGCGTTTGAGGAGCGGATGGCCGCGCTCGAAAACGGGCGCGGCGCGCTGGCCCTTGCCAGCGGGCACGCTGCTCAATTCATCGCCATCGCGACGCTGATGGAGCAGGGCGGGCATATCGTGGCGAGCAAGTCGCTCTACGGCGGCACCCACACCCAGTTCGACATCACCCTGCGCAAGTTCGGCATTGCCACGACGTTTGTCGATCCCGCCGACCCCGAGAACTTTCGGCGCGCAATCACGCCCGCCACCCGGGCCGTCTACGGAGAGACGATCGGCAATCCACGGGCGGACGTTCTGGATCTCGAAGCCGTGGCTGCCATTGCCCATGCCAATGGGGTGCCCTTCGTCGTCGACAATACCTTTGCGTCGCCGTATCTGTGCCGGCCGCTTGAATGGGGGGCCGATATCGTCATCCACAGCGCGACCAAGTTCATCGGCGGGCACGGCACCAGCATCGGCGGCGTCATCATCGATGGCGGCAAATTCCCTTGGGATAACGGCAAGTATCCGGGCATGGTTGAACCGAGCCAGGGGTACCACGGCATCCGGTTCTTCGAGACTTTTGGCGATTTTGCCTGGATCATGAAGGCGCGCGTTGAGTCACTCCGTGACATCGGTCCGGCGCTCAGTCCGTTCAATGCCTTCCAGTTTCTGCTGGGTCTCGAGACGCTCGGCCTGCGCATGCAGCGCCACGTGGCCAACGCCGGCGCGGTGGCCGCCTGGCTGGCCGCTGACCCGCGGGTGGGGTGGGTAAGCTATCCCACCCTGCCCGGAAATCCGAGCGCCGCCCTGGCCGCAAAATACCTTCCCAGGGGCGCGGGCGCGGTCTTCACCTTTGGCCTGAAGGGCGGCTACGAAGCCGCCAAGGACTTCATCGGGCGCCTGCACTTGTTCAGCCACCTCGCCAATGTGGGCGACGCGAAGTCGCTGGTCATCCATCCGGCCAGCACCACCCATGCCCAGCTGAGCGCGGTTGAGCAGGAGGCGGCCGGGATCTCCCCCGATCTGATACGCCTGTCCATCGGTCTCGAGGATATCGAGGACATCCTGTGGGATCTCGACCAGGCGATGGGAGCGCCCGCGCACAACTGACATGGCCAAGCTCATCACCACCGCCGCCGAACGGCTCCAGATTCTCAGCCAATACAAGCGCATCGCCATTGTTGGCCTCAGCGCCAACGCGTTCAGGCCCAGCCACTTCGCCGCGATCTATATGATCGCCGAGGGCTACGACATCATCCCGGTCAATCCGCGCGAGACCGAGATCCTGGGCCGAAAATGCTATCCGTCGCTGCTCAAGCTGGCCGAAGCCCGCCCAAACAGCGTCGATATCGTCGATGTCTTTCG
>JAGOCU010000012.1:0-12724 GCA_017998555.1 Thermoflexales bacterium | reverse complement strand
AGGTCCTAACCAGAATGACAACTCTCCGCCATCGGTGGGCGCGCGCCGGCCTCGCCGTGCTTCTGTTCGGTTCGTTTGCGTTGCCAGCGCCGGCGTCCGCCGCGACTGAGGCCCAGACGCCGCCAGCGGCGCGCCTGGAGAAGGCAGCCTGCCTCGAGATGCTCAAGCGTGAGACCAGCAGCCCGCTTGACGCGATCTTCCCCGCCGATATCTCCGGGATCGAATGCGGCTACGTGGCTGTGCCATTGGAGCATGCCAAGCCGGCCGGGCCCACGATCAAACTGGCGGTGGCCATCCTGCGCGCCAAGGCACCTATCCCCGATGGGGATCCGCTCGTCATGCTCCAGGGCGGGCCGGGCGGCGGCACGATCGAGACGTACGTCACGATCATGAGCGCGAGCCCGTTGCGCGCCACGCGCGATATCGTGCTCTTCGATCAGCGCGGCACGGGCAAATCGCTCCCGGCCCTGAAGTGTCCCGAATCCATCGCGTTGACCCGGGCCAGTATCGAGAAGACGCAGGACCATGAAACGGCTGCCCGTCTCTCCTGGGAGGCGACGCAGGCCTGCCACGACCGGCTGGCCCGCGAGGGCGTCAATCTGTCGGCCTTCGACAGCCTTGAGAATGCCGCCGACATCAACTCCGTGCGCGAGGCGCTCGGCTATGCCAGGATCAACCTGTACGGCGTGTCGTATGGCACGCTTCTGGCCCTGCACGCCATGCGGCTCGAGCCGCAGATCCTGCGCTCGGTCATTCTGGACTCTGTCGTGCCGCCCCAGACCAACTTTGTCGTCGAAGCCACCCGGGCCGAAAACCGCGCCCTGACCGAGTTGTTTGGCGCCTGCGCCGCCGATGCGCGCTGCGCGGCGGACTATCCCGCGCTCGAACGGGTCTATCTGGCTCAGATCGATCGCCTGTCAAAGACACCGGCCCGCGCGCGGATGGTCGATCCGGCGACCGGCGCGGTCTACAACGCCGTCATTGATGGCGATACTTTTCGCGGCCTGATCTTCCAGGCGCTCTACTCGACCGAGCTCATCCCGCTGCTGCCGGGGCTCATCTTTGAGGTTTCGGGTGACTACTTTGGCACGTTGGGCAATGTCGCCAGCCTGTTCGCCTTCGACCAGTCGGTCGCCAGCGGCATGTACATGTCGGTGATCTGCGCCGAGGACGCCGACTTCAAGCCGGCCGACGCCGCAAGCGCCGATATTCGGCCGGCCCTGACCCGCTACGCGGCCCAGGATGCGGCTGACTTTCAGGCGGCCTGCCAACGCTGGAATGTGGAGCTGCTGCCGGCTTCGATCGATGAACCCGTGGTC
Source organism: Thermoflexales bacterium (assembly GCA_017998555.1). Lineage (GTDB taxonomy): Bacteria > Chloroflexota > Anaerolineae > J036 > Brachytrichaceae > Brachythrix. The sequence goes on along the minus strand of JAGOCU010000012.1, from coordinate 11,405 downwards.
AGCGATATTCCAACCCTGGTGCTCAATGGCCGCTTCGACCCGATCACGCCGCCCGCCAATGGCGAAGCGGCCGCCCGCGGCCTGAAACGCGCGACCGTCCTCACTTTCCCAAATACCGGGCATGGCGCGTTTCAGTCCGAGCCCTGCGCGTCGTCGATCGCGATTGCGTTTGTGACCACTCCCGAGGTCGCGCCTTCCAGCGCGTGCGTCGCCGGCCTGGGTCCGCCCCGCTTCATCGCACGGGATGAACTGCTGCGGGTGCCGGTCTTTGGCGAGCTCTTAACCGCGCCCGGGCGCGACCGAAACGCGGAGTCCACAGCCCTGGGCATCGCACTGCTGCTGGTGCTGTCGAGCTTGTTGCTCCTGCCGCTGGGCTGGCTGGCCCGCACCGTCCTGAAGAAGCATCACCCCAGCCTCAAGCCGCCGCTCCTGGCCACGCTCATGCCGTGGGCGGTCGCCCTCAACGCTGTGCTGCTCCTTGGCTTCCTGACCGGTTTTCTCATTGCCCCAATCTTCGACCTGGCGGGCGGCGCGTATACCTTTCTCGTGGGATTGGGCAGCGACTATCGGCCGTTGTTCGCGTTGCCGTGGATTTCGCTTGCCCTCACGGCCTTCACGGCTGCCGGCGCCGCCGCCGGCATTGCCAGCCCGGCGTGGGGTGTGCTGCGCAAGCTCTATCGCGTCGCGCTTGCCCTCGCGTCGCTCATCGCCGTGGTTGTGCTTGCGATTTGGGGCACTCTGGGCGTGCTTTTTGCTCGCTGATGTATCTCGGAATTGATAGTCCCCGTCCCGGCGTACGCCGGGACGGGGACCATCAATTCCGAACAATCAAAACAATCCCACGACGCGCCCGTCGATCAGGTCGACCCGCTCGAAGGCCGGGTGCGCGCTCAGGCCGGGCATGGTCCGCATGTCCCCGCACAACGGATACAGGAAGCCCGCGCCCACGCTCGCCCGGATGTCGCGGACCGGCAGCCGATATCCGCTCGGCGCGCCGAGCTTGGTCGGATCGTGCGACATGCTCAGGTGGGTCTTGGCCATGCAGATGGGCAGGCGGTCGAAGCCGAGTTTGGTGAACTGCTCGATCTTCTTCTCGGCCTCGGGCGCATAGTCCACCCCGTCCGCGCCATAGATCTCGCGGGCGATGGTCTCGATCTTCTCCTTGATCGGAATATCCAGCGGGTAGAGGAACTTGAAGTCGGATGGCTTCTCGCAGGCGGCCATGACCGCCTCGGCCAGCGCGATTCCGCCGGCGCCGCCATCGGCCCACACCGTCGAGTTGTAGGCGCCTTCCGCCCCCGCCTCGATCGACAGGCGCTGGATCAACGCGATTTCGGCCGGCGTGTCGTTCGAGAACGCGTTGATGGCGACGACGACCGGCACCCCGTACTTGCGCGCGTTGGCGATCTGGCGGGTGAGGTTGGCGCACCCGCGCTCCAGCGCCGGCAGGTTCTCCTGGGTCAGCTCAACCGGCAGCGCCTTGCCGGCCACGATCTTGCCCACCCCGCCGTGCATCTTGAGCGCGCGGACCGTGGCGACCATGACGACGCAATCGGGCGTCAGGCCCGAGTAGCGGCACTTGATGTCCATGAACTTTTCCATGCCCATGTCAGCCCCAAATCCGCTCTCGGTGACCACATAGTCGGCCAGCTTGAGCGCAAGCTGGTCTGCGACGATGCTGCTGTTGCCGTGGGCGATGTTGGCAAACGGGCCGGCATGCACGAAGACCGGCGAACCCTCCAGCGTCTGCATCAGGGTTGGCATCATGGCGTCCTTGAGCAGGACCGTCATCGCGCCCGCGACCTTGATCTGCTCGGCCGTGACCATATTGCCCTCCTTGTCGAGGGCGACCACGATCTTGCCCAGCCGCGTCCGAAGATCTTCCATCGACGTGGCCAGGGCCAGGATGGCCATGACTTCGGAAGCGACACTGATGTCGTAGCCTGTCGCGCGCGGGATGCCGTCCTGTGGCCCGCCCTGGCCAATCAGGATGGCCCGCAGGCTGCGGTCGTTCATGTCGACCACCCGGCGCAGACCGATGCTGTCGGGGTCAATGTTGAGCTTGTTGCCGTGGAAAAGATGATTGTCCACCGCCGCGCACATCAGGTTGTGGGCGGCGCTGACGGCATGAATATCGCCGGTCAGATGCAGGTTGAAGTCTTCCATCGGCACGACCTGGGCATATCCGCCGCCCGCCGCGCCGCCCTTGATCCCAAAGGTCGGGCCCATGCTGGGTTGCCGGATGCAGGTGAAGGTCTTTTTCCCGAGCTTGTGCAGGGCCTGGGCCAGGCCGATGGTGGTGGTGGTCTTCCCCTCGCCCAGCGGGGTGGGGGTGATGGCGGTGACGTCGACATAGTGCCCGTTGGGCTTGTCCTTCAGCCGGTCCCGCACATCGAGATGGACCTTGGCTTTTCGGCTGCCATAGTATTCGAGGTCGTCTTCGGTGAGACCGATGCTGGCCGCGATCTGACGAATGGGCAGGATTTCGGCGGCTTGGGCGATATCGAGGTCAGACGGAACGGGGCGTAGGATTTTGACAGGCATAACGAAGATCATACGCCCGTGGGCCGTTATTGTCATGGCCAACCGGCCAGCGATCTCCCATCCCACCGGTCAGTTCCCGATGGGCAGGGCGAGATCACGCTCCCCGCGCTCTGCGCGGGGAGCGTGATCTCGCCTCATCTTCGAAACCGCCGCATGATCGTCCGGTGAGAACCGGCCCGCCATGCTTGACGGGGATCGCTTCGACGGATAAAGTCGTCAAGTTGGGGAGTAGCCGCCCGCTTTGTTCGGGCCCGACGATCGTCAATACGGTAGCCTGTTGGCTGCCCGGTCGCCGGGAAGCGCCGCGCTTTTGGCAAGACCATCACGACACCGTTTTATGTCGCGATGGCTTGCTGTCGCGGCAACAACATAGCCCGGAGGCCGAATGCAACCCAATTCCCACGCGCAGGATGTCGACACCGTCCTGAAATCCAGCAATGTCAGCGCCTCGACCGGCCTGACCCAGCTCGAGGCAGACAAGCGACTTGCTGAGTACGGCCCGAATCTCCTGGTCGAAAAAGGCGCCAAGTCGCCGTGGCGGATTCTATGGGAGCAATTCACGGCCACCATGGTCCTCATCCTCGTCGGCGCGGGCGCCCTGTCGGTCCTGCTGGGCAAAGCCAACGAATCCATCTCGATCTTTGCCATCGTCATCCTGTTCGGGTTGCTCGGATTCTTCCAGGAGTACCGGGCCGAGCGAGCCATGGCCGCCCTCAAACGCATGTCCGTCCCGATCGTCCGCGCTCGCCGGGACGGCGCTGTTCGCGAACTCGCGGCCAGGGACCTTGTTCCGGGCGACATCGTTCTTCTGGAGGCGGGCAACGTGGTTCCGGCGGATCTGCGGCTGATTGATGTTGCGAATCTGCGGATTCAGGAGTCGGCCCTCACCGGCGAGTCTGAAGCCGTGGAAAAGTCGACCGCCGCGCTGCCGGCCGAAATCAGCAACCTGGGGGACCGGCGCAACCAGGCCTTTATGGGCACTGTCGCAACGTATGGCCGGGGAGCCGGCATTGTCATCGCAACAGGCATGCGAGCTGAACTGGGCCGGATCGCCTCGCTCATCCAAAATGCCACCGACGAGGCGACTCCGCTTCAAACCCGGCTTGATCGCCTTGGCAAGGGGTTGGCCATTGCGGGCGCCGTAATCGCCGCGCTCGTGCTCCTCATCGGCGTATGGCGCGGCGAGACCGTCCAGGAGATGCTGTTGACCGCTGTCAGTGTCGCGGTGGCCATCATCCCGGAAGGGTTGCCCGCCGTCGTCACGTTCACCCTTGCCCTGGGCGCGCGCCGGATGCTCCAGCGCAACGCCCTTATCCGCAAACTGCCGGCGGTTGAGACCCTGGGCTCGGTGACCGTCATTTGCTCGGACAAGACCGGCACATTGACCGAAAACCGGATGACCGTCGTCGTCCTCGATGTCGCCGGCCATCGGGTCGACATCGACGAAACCATGCGCCAGGATGCGCCCGCCTACGGCCCGGGCGATAAGTCGTTTGCGGTTGAAGCCGAGCCCTTGCAGCTTCTTCTCGCGGGCGGGGCGCTCTGCAATGATGCCCTCATCGAGTGGGATGCCGCCACGGCGCGAACCCAGACGATTGGTGATCCGACCGAAGGCGCGCTCCTCGTTGCCGCCGGGCGAGCCGGTCTGGCGCGTGAATCGCTTGCTCAGGCCCTGCCGCGCGTCGGCGAGCTTCCGTTCGATTCCGACCGCAAGCGCATGACGACCGTTCACGCCGTGGTCGATTCGGCCGGTTTGCCCGATCTCGCGCGCGCCAGGGTGGTCGACGGCGCGCCGGCGGGTCACATCGCCTTCACCAAGGGTTCGGTTGACGGGCTTCTTGCGATTTCGACCCGGGTGTGGATGAACGGCGCCGCCGCGCCCATGACGGCCGAATACATCGCCCGAATCGAGCGGGCCAATGCCGACCTGGCCGCCAATGGCATGCGCGTGCTGGGTGTGGCTTTCCGGCCGCTCGCCACCCTTGGCGCGCCGACGCCGGCGATGGAGAGCGAACTCATCTTTGTCGGCTTCTTTGGCATCGTTGACCCGCCCCGGGCTGAGGCCCGCGAGGCGGTCCGCGTCGCGCGCCAGGCCGGCGTGCGCCCGGTGATGATCACCGGCGATCACCCGCTGACGGCGCGCTACATCGCGATGGATCTCGGCATTCTGGCCCGCGACGCCACGGTGGGCCCGATGACGGGCAAGGAGTTGGCCGCCCTCGATGAAGCGGGTCTGGCGGAGGCGGTCGAGCGGGTCTCGGTCTATGCCCGAGTCGCCCCCGAGCAGAAACTGCGCATTGTTGAGGCCCTTCAGAAGCGCGGCCACATCGTGGCGATGACCGGCGACGGCGTCAACGATGCGCCGGCCCTGAAACAGGCCAACATCGGTGTGGCCATGGGCATCACCGGCACAGACGTCACCAAGGAAGCCGCCGACATGGTCTTGCGCGACGACAACTTCGCCACCATCGTGGCCGCCATCGAAGAGGGCCGCGCGATCTACGACAACGTGCGCCGTTTCGTCAAGTTCTCCATTGGCGGCAATATCGGGAAGGTCGGCGTGATGCTGATCGCGCCATTGCTGGGGATGCCGGTGGCGCTGCTTCCATTGCAGTTGTTGTGGCTGAATCTGCTCACCGACGGGTTGCTTGGACTCGGGATGGGGTTCGAACCGGTCGAGCGGGATGCCATGCGCCGGCCGCCGATCTCACCGAAGGCCGGCATCTTCAGCGGCGGGCTTGGACTTGGGGCGGTCTGGGTGGGCGTCTTGCTGACTGTGCTGACCCTTGGGATTGGCTTCTATTACTGGGCCAACGGCCGGCCCGAATGGCAGACGATGATGTTCTCGGTCCTCGCTTTCGCCCAGGTGGGTCAGGCTCTCGCCGCGCGCTCGCATCGCCAGTCGTTTTTCCGGATCGGGCTGGGCGGCAACAAGCCGCTCCTGGTCATGATTCTGATTGTGTTCATCGGACAGATCCTTGCGCTCAATCTTCCATTCCTGGAAGACTTCTTCAAAGTCCAGCCCCTGGATGTCGGCGACTATGCCCTGGCGCTGTTGACCGGCGTCATTGTCTTTGCCGCCATCGAAGTCGAGAAAGCCTGGCTCCGACGGCGATCCTAGCGGTCATCCTAAAAACATCCGGCGAGAACACCGTCCCCGCGCGAAGCGCGGGGACGGTGTTCTCGCCAATGATTTTCAGGATGACTTCCAGGGAAACAGAAGAGGGGTGGCTGATACCAGCCACCCCTCTTCTTTCTCGTTTGATGATCGGTATCCCCGGCGTAGCCGGGGATACCGATCATCAAACAACCATTACTTGCTCTTCGGCGCGTTTTCCTTGAGGATCTGGTTCGCCTTGGCAACAGCCGCATCGAGCGCGGCCTTGGGATCGCCGGTCGTCTTTACGGCAACAGCGATGACCATTTCGTTGATCGCAGCCCGGACCGGGTCATACCCGGCGATCGGGGCTTCGATCTTGCCGTAGGGCATCGCCTCGGTGAACAGGCTGGCGAAGCCATCGGCGGCCTCTGGATAGTCCTTGAATCGGGCATCGGCCTTGGTCGCGGCAACGACGCCGGTGGCGGCGCTGAGGCGGACCGGGAAGTAGCCCGAGATGTTGGAGAACTTGGTGGTGTTGTCCTTCTCGCCGAAGGTCTTCATGAACAGCCACGCCGCGAGTTCCTTCTCAGGCGTGTTCTTCATCACCGACCAGGACGCGCCATACAGGTTGGTCGCCGGCTTGGCGTTATCGGCCTGGGGGAAGCGGGTGATCGTCCACTTGATCTTGGCGCCCTTGGCAACCGCGTCGGCGTAGAACGGCAGACCGGCCTGCGACGAGGTCACAAAGAGGAGCTTGCCATTGGCAAACCGGGTCTGGTCGCCATTGGTCTCGGAGGTCGGCAACTGCACGCCGCAGCCATTCTTGAACAGGCGCTGGAGCATGCTCAGGGCCTCCACACCGGCGGGGCTGTTGAAGTCATAGGCGCTCGCGTCGTCCTTGAGGATCTGCCCGCCGTTGGCAAACACGAACGAGGCAAAGTTGGACGCGTCATTGCGCCAAATGAAGCCGTACTGCTCCTTGGTCTTGTCCGCGGCCTTGCACGCCATTTCCTCGAATTCCTTGAGGGTCTTCGGGGGGGCGCTGTAGCCCAGCGACTTGAGCATGTCCAGGTTGACATACAGCGAGTCCATCGAGCGCTGGGTCGGGAAGCCGAGCACTTCGCCGGGGAACTGCGGCGCGCGATCGCTGTCCAGGAAGGCCTTGTAGTAGTCCTTCGAATCGTCAGCGCTCAAACCGTACTTCGGGCTGTCGATGAAGGGCTTGAGATTCACAGCCTTGCCAAGATCGCGGTAGGTCGCGGCCTGGTTCTGATAGGCGATGACGACGTCGGGCAGGGCGGCGTTTGCGGCGATGGCGCCGTTCACCTTGTTGAACACATCGTCGTAGCTGGCGCCGGCATTCTCGAGCTTGACGCTGATGCCGTACGGGTTCTTCGTGTTGAAATCGTTGACGATTTCCAGCACGGTGCTGTAGGTCCGGCCCGTATAACGGTGCCAGAACAGGATCTCGGTCGGCTTGTCCTTGGTCAGGGTGATCGCGTCAACTTCAGCCGCCGTCTTCGGCGGGTTGTTGACGACGGCCTTGGGAACGTCGGTGGCTTTGGCGGGCGCGGGGGGCGCGGCCGTCGGGACGGCGGTCGCAGCGGCGGCGCAGGCCGAAAGCAGCATTGCAGCGGCCACGGCGAGCGGAAGAACTTTCTTGAAGCTCATCGTATCTCCTCTTTTGTGAATGGTCGCAATCTGGCGGGTCATTGTCGGGAACCGGATCGCGGCCTGCTTTGGGGTTTCCCCCTCCTGCAATATACACTCTTTGCGGCGGCGGGGGCCGGCGCAACAGTACTGAAGCTGTAATGGAACTCTGTTTGATTTTCGCCGATAGACCTCCCCCTATTTCAGGCCGCTCTTCGCGACGCCCTCAACAAAGTACTGCTGGGTGAAGAAGTACAAAATGATGATTGGCACAACGATGAGAACGGCGACCGCCATCGCCAATTGGCCTTCGGCGCCGCCGTCGGTCTGCAGGAAATTCTGAAGCGAGACGCTCAACGTGCGTTGTTCAAGCGTGCGCGTGACCAGTTGGGTCCATTTGAACTCATTCCACGAGCCGATGAATTGCAGCAGACCGACGGTCATGATGGCCGGTTTTGCCAGCGGCGTCATCATCGTTGTGAGATAGCGCATGTGGCCCGCGCCATCGATCCGGGCCGCGTCGAACAACTCCTTTGGAATCTGCATGAAGTACTGCCGCAGCAGAAATATCGCGAACGCGCTGGTCATAAACGGGATCGTCAGGGCCATAGCGGTGTTCTGCCAGCCCAACCTGGGAATGAGCGAGATCAGGATATCCTGCCCGATCGCGGCCTCAGCCGTCAACGGCTCGTACATCATGATGACCCGCGGGACCAGGACCAGCTCCTCCGGGATCATCAGGGTCAGCAGCACGATCACGAACAGAACGTTGCGGCCCGGAAATTCGAGCATCGCGAACGCATAGGCGGCGAGGGCCGAGGTCGTGAGCACCCCAAACACCGTGACCACGCTGATGCCCAGCGTATTGATGAATTGGCGGACGAAAAGTGGAATCCCGGTCAGGGTCTTGTAGTCGGAGCTGCGATCGATGCGGTCCATGGCCTCGGCGAAGTTGCCAAAGGCGGGCGCCGAATCGCCGAACGGCGGCCAGGGCCAGAATGATTTGCCGATGTTCTTGAGATTGCTGAAGTCGACAAATGAGAAGTCGCCGAAACTCTTGATCGAACTCAAGAGCATCCAGACAAAGGGCGCCAGGGCGATCACGCCCACCAGGATCAGGACGATATACAACAGCGGGTTGGCCCGGTTGAGGGTATTGACCGTCACGCGTGGCGGGGCAGGGGCGGGAGTGGCAAGATTCATGGGGTGCCGGGCCTAGTAGTTCACCTTTCGGTTGCCGTACCACTGTTGAAAGACCGTGATGCCGAGGATCAGCGTAAACAGCAGGAACGCCAGCGCGGAGGCATAACCCGCGCGTTGGAACTCATACATCTGCCGATACGTCAGGATCGCCGCCGTATTGGTCCCGTTGGCCCCTCTCGTCATCACCCAGATGTGGTTGAATGCCTTGAAGGTGCCGATGATGGTGATCAGCACGAGGAAAAACGTCGTTGGCGAAAGCAGGGGCAGGGTGATGTGCCGAAAGAGCTGGAAGCTGCCCGCGCCATCAATCTTGGCTGCTTCATACATTTCATTGGGAATGTTGCCGAGCCCGCCCAAAAAGATCGTGGTGTCATACCCAACAAACACCCAGGTGGTGTAGATGATCACCGCGACCATCGACAGGCTCGGACCCGTGAGTCCCTCCGGGAGCGAAATGTTGGCGGCCCGGGCCATCAGCGTGAAGATGCCCTTGTCCTCGAGCAGCCACTGGAGCGGCTGCCCGCCCAGCGCTTTGATGATCGAGTTGATCAGGCCGAGGTCCGGGCTGTACAGACGCGCCCACACCGCGGCCGAGGCCACCGTGGACGTGATGTAGGGCAGAAACATGACCACCCGGAAGATCGCCCGCCCGCGCAGCTTCTGATACAGCACCATCGCCAGAAGCAGCGACAGGCCAAGCTGGATGGGGACGCTGATAAATGAATAGGTGATCGTCGCGCCGAGCGATGACCACATCTCGCTGTCGGGCGCCAGCGCGCGCGCATAGTTGTCAAAGCCCACCCATTCGCGGAAAATCACCCGGAAGTTGGCCAGGCTGATCATGAAACCGATCAGAACCGGAATCAGGGTGAAGAAAATAAGCCCGAGCAACGCCGGCGATAGAAGCCCATAGGCCAGGAGCGCTTCCCGGGTTTTCTTGCTCAGACCAGGCTTGCGGCTCGGCGCGCCAGGATTCAATGTCGCCACTCACTACCTCCAATGATGTCAGAATTGATCATGCGCGGGGCGTGTTAAGGGCCGCTGAAGCGGCGCGGCAATATTGTATCGTATCAACGCCATTCAATAGACACCGCGCGAGGGGCCGGCTCGGAGCATGCGAAAAGGGGGGATTGCCGGCCGGCAATCCCCCCTTTTCACATGCTTGATCCTACCGATTCACCAGAGGCACATAAATCCGCTTGGGCGGCGCCCAGGTGAATGACACCCGCGCCTTGGTCAGAGGATCTCCCAGCAACAGATACGTGCGGATCGAATCGCCGCAGCAGGCATACGCCCCCTGAAACAGGCTCAGGTAGCCCGCCTGGACGAGTTCACCCAGGCGGGCCGTGCCCGGCTGGGTGCCCCACAGTTGATTCAAGAATCCACGCGCCAGGAAGTCATGTCCGTGCGAGACCCCTGATCCGGACGAACCCCAGACCGCCAGCGCGCCGCCGTTCGGGGCCAGGACCAGGCGCTCGTCGATGCTCTGGGGAAAGTACTGGCCAGGCACCTGGAAGCCGGAGGTCAGACAGGTCAATTGCATGACAATCGGCAGCTTATTCCCGTTTGACAGGATTGGGCCGCCATACGGGTCGGTCGGTCCGTTGTCGTAGAACGGGTCAAAGTAGTTCAGCAGCGCATTGTTCGGATACGCTGCGCCGGGATCCGTGCCCGCCATCTGCTGGTAGTTTCCGTGGCCGTTGTAGGTGATGATCGCCGCGCCCTGGTTATAGACGGCCATGGCCTTCGTATGCGCGGTCACGGCGTTGGGTTCAAAGCATGGATTGCTGCCGACTGTTGGCGTATACGGGTTGTAGTACGCGCACGACTTGAGCGTTCCCGAGGGCGTAATGCCCGCGGGCGACTGCCAGGCGAAATTGGCCAGGCGCTCCTGATAACCGGCGAAGTCGCCGCCTGGATCACTCGCGCCGTTGGCCTCCCGGTAGTTGTCAGCCAGCCATCCCAGCGTCTTGTTCCAGTTGCTTACGGTTGAGCTCGACTCGTAGGTCACCAGCTTGCTCACCAGGGTCGCCAGTTCGGTCGTGCTGTTTGCGGTCAGGCGTCCGAGCCAGATATCGGGCATGCCATCGCTGAGCGGATCGTCATTGTCGAGTTGCGCGTAGCACGTTTCGCAACTTGTCTCTCCGGCATAGGGATCAACATGCAGCAGATAGGGCGGGATGTAGTTTGCGAAGGAATAGCCTTTTGCGAGGTAGTTGAACGGGTCAACCGTGCCGTCGCCCACCAGGACGGCCGCGACGGGTTTGCGCGTCCAGGTGCCGACCGCATGACGCAGGAAGTTGCGGATGGCAGGCGGCGAGACCATGCCAAAGCCAAACGTGGAATACACCGCGGCCACGTCGATGACCTGGGTCTGGTATCCCTGACCTTGGCGCAGCGTGATCAGCGGGTTGAGCGTGCTGTGCAGCGATGCGGGACCAATGTAGACGGTGTCTGCGCTGCGTGGCGACGCCAGGTCTACCGGGGTGTTTGCCGCGACCGCTGGGGTCCGCACGAAGCTCGGTCCGGCGACGATGACGTGCCGCGCGGCCGGGCCGGATTGCATCTTCTCCACAGAGGTCTGAAGGACCTTTGGCTGAAGCGGGTCCGTTACATCGTAGATCGGCCAGCTGGAGTTGTATCCAGTCAAGCTGTAGATCTGTTCGACATCGGGGAGGGTATAGAAGTCTCCGCCATTGCCGCTGACGTTCGGCGTTACGGGGCGTTCCCATTGCGCGGTATCCGCCAGCACGGAGTCTGGCAGCCCAAGTGGCATGAGGCTGAAGGTCACCGAACTCGCGCTTGCGCCCATCGCGAAGCTCCGCGACGAGTCGCCCGCCCCGGACCAGCTTGAGGTAACGGTCGAACCACCGACCACGGCCTGAAGCAGGTGCGGGAATCCGGTCTT
>JAGOCU010000210.1:2070-4724 GCA_017998555.1 Thermoflexales bacterium | reverse complement strand
CACTCACGCGACATCTCGATCGCGTCGTTCCAGTCGCTCAGTTCAAGGGCGATGCAGGCGTTGTTATTGAGGTTGATCGCCATCCCACGCCGGTCGTCGTACTTGCGCTGGATGTCGGTCGCCTGCCGATACAGCCGGCGGGCGTCCTCCAGCCGGCCGGTGAAATAGTCGACGTTGCCGATATCGCCAATGGCGACCGCGCGGATCTGCTCGTCGCCAAGTTCCTCGAGGATATCGGCCGCCTCCTGATAGTGCCGCCGAGCAATGTCGTAGCGGCCCAGATTCGATTCCACGATGCCCAAACCGATCAGGGCATCCGCGGCTCCGGCCAGCTCGCCCGCCTGGCGATACAGATCCAGGCTGCGCCCGATGAAATCGCGGGCGCGCTCGAAATCGCCCTGGACGAGCGGTCCGTAGCCCAGATGCCGGGTGGCCAGGGCCTGGGTGCCAAAATCACCCAGCGCGGCCGCCGCCTGCGCCGCCTCAGACAGCGCCTGGCCGGCTTCGGCCAGGCGCCCCATCCGATTCAATGCCGTCGCCCGCCGGGCAACAAGCTGCGCCCAAATCCGGGGCGCGCCGCCGGCCTGCTCCGCCGCGTCCGCAAACAGGCGATCGATTTCGGCATACCAGCCGCGGGTATCCCACAACCAGTACAACCCGCGACAGGCCCGTCCGAGCGCGTCGATGTTTCCCTGCCCAACGGCCCAGGCCCACATTTGGCGCAGGTTCTCGGTTTCGGCCCGGATGGCATCGGCCGCGTCCTTTTGCATCCGTCCGCGCAACTGAGGCTCGCGACGGCTGAGAAACGCGGCGTACCAATCGCAGTGGCGATTGTTCGCCCGGGCATCCTCCTCGGACGCCAGCCGGGCGCGGGCAAACTGGCGAACGAGCTCGTGCAGATCAAAACGGCCCGCCGAGGCGGCCTGCAAGAGCGACTTGTCGGCCAATCCGGATAACACCTGGCGTGAGGCATCGGCCACGGCGGCGCCCGCCTCCAGTGAGAAATCGGCCGGAAAAACGGCCAGAGACGCAAGCGCGCGCCGCTCGGTTGCGTCGAGCCGCGCCCACGACTCGTTGAAGGCGGCCTCCAGGCTGGCGTGACGTTCGGGCGCATCGCGGACCGAGGAGGCCAGAATGCCATACCCCCGTTCGAGCGCGGCCGCGATCTCGGCGCATGACATGAGGCGGGCCAGCGGGGCGGCCAGCGCAATCCCAAGCGGCAGATTGCCGACCAATTCGCACACCCGATCGATGTCGGCCCGGGCCGGGCCAGCGGGATCCAGGTCGGCCATCACCCGCCGCGCGATCCGGGTGAACAGCATCCGCGCCCCGTCCCTGGAGAGTCCCCTGACCTCAAACAACCACTCGCTCTGCAGGCGCAACCGCTCGCGCGACGCGACCAGAATCTTGACCGCGGGCGCCTCGCGAAGCAGGCGGGACAGGAAGGCCAGGGTCGCTTCATCACCGGCCAGCCGATCCAGCCCATCAAGGACCAGCAGCAGCTCCTTTTCGCGCAACGCGGCGAGAAGCTGGGCCTGCGGGTCGCCCCGCCCAAAGACAAAGCGCAGGGCCGCCGCAATCGCCTCAAGCAGGGCGCCCGGCGACTCCGCCGCGCCGGCGGGCACAAACACGACCCCGTTCAGGAACCACGGACCGCACGCGCGCGCCGCGGCCAGGCTGAGACGGGTCTTGCCTGTCCCGCCCATCCCGGTCAGGGTGAGCATGCGGCAGTGCGGATCGAGCAGTTGCCGGCGGACCTCGGCCAGCTCGGCCTCCCGATCCACCAGCGGGCCATCATCCGCATAACGATCAATGTTTCCGCCAACCCCGCTCATCGCCATCCGGATCCGATCCGCGAGCTGGCGGGTGCGCGGTTCGGGCTCCACGCCCAGTTCGCGCTGCAGGAAGACCTTGCAGGCCTCAAACTGGGCCAGTCCGGCCGCCCGCTGGCCGCTTCGAGCCAGGAGCAGCATGAGTTGGCGGTGGGCCGATTCGTCAAGTGGATCGTTCGCGACCAGCGCGCGCAGATGGCTGGCCGCGCTTTCGAAATCGCCGGCCAGCGCGTCGGCCTCGGACACCTGGCGCAGCAGCCCGACCGCGATGTGGCGCAGGCGTTCGCGCTCCACCACCAGCCATTCTTCAAACCCCGGCGCATTGCGGACCACAAAGCCTTTGAGCAGTTCACCGGAATACAGCCCCAGGGCCGCCCGCCTGGCATTCAGGTCACCCTGCGCGCCGCGCTCGAATGCCTCGGCGTCGAGCGCATAGGACGCGGCCGTGTTAAAGGCGACGCTGTCCCGCTCGATCAGCAGCCAGGCGTCAAAAGGCTTTCGAAGCGCCGCGAGCGCCTGGCGCAGGCTGGCCTTGGCGGCTTCCTCGTCCGAATCGCCCCAGAACATCGCGGCCAGCGTGTCGCGGCTGTGCCGGCGTCGGACGCAAGCCAAATAGGCCAGCAGGGCCTGGGTCTTGGCCGAGGGGAGTTCGGCCACCGCGCGCAGCGCGGCCACCGACGCATCGCGCGCGGGTGCGCCGGCCGCGTCGATGACGCCAGCCTCAAATCCCCCCAGAAGCCGAAGGTGAAGGGTGTTGGGCATTGACGTGGCCGATTGTACGTAGTTCGGCGCTTTTCACGATCTCATGACGATCCCGGCGCA
>JAGOCU010000210.1:0-1970 GCA_017998555.1 Thermoflexales bacterium | reverse complement strand
AGGCTGCGAATCCAGCTCAGAAACGGGGTGACCCCGATCCCGCCCGCCACCCAGATCTGCCGCGGGCCGCCCGCCCGAAAATCGAAGCCGCCGTGCGCGCCGTGGACGCGGGCCTGGGCCCCTTCGCGCAGCCCGGCGTGCAACGCTTTGGTCCAATCTCCGCTGGCCTTGATGGTGAAACGCAGATGCGCCTCGCCCGGCGCGCTGCTGACCGTGAACGGGTGCGGCTCACCCAGACCCGGCTCACTCGGAAAGCGCACGAACGCAAACTGGCCGGCCCGCTGCCGGACATGGGCGCCATCCGGCTTGAGCGCGACTTCGACCGTCGAGGGATTCAACCGGCGCACCGATGCGACAACATAGCCGGCGCCCTTGGCCAGCAGCGGGGCGAGGAGTTGCTTGTAGACATACGCCGCGGCCGCCGCATACACGCACACCCGCCAGTAGCTGGCGGCCGGCTCGGCGGTATAGAGCAAGGTCGGGGCGTTGAAGGCGTGAATCATGCCGAGGATGAAGAAGGCGCCGACCAGCCGATGGGTGTATTTCCATTGGTGATAGGCGAGCTGGACATAGCCGTTGATGACCGGCACGCGCGGTGCCAGGGTCAGCGCAATCAGGATCAGGAATCCTGCCAGCGCGATCCGGCCCAGGTCGCGGGCCAGCGGGCTCTTGCCGGTGATGGGGATCAGCACGAAATGGAGGATGACGAGCGCAAGACCCGTCAAAGCCGCCGTCTTGTGGCTCTTGTACATTCGGTCGAGGCCGCCGAAGAACGGCTCGAGCACGGGGAGGCGCAGCGACAGCACGATCGCGCAACCCATCAGGATCATTCCGGTCGAGGACAGCATCTCGGCGATGACCTGGCGCAGATAGTCCGCCCGGCCATCGTTCGGGGGGAGGCCGATCAGCCACAAAACGATATTGAGGCCCGCAAGCGCGACGATGCCGTAGTTGCCGAGGCGGGGCATGAGGGGTGATGGGTTCATGGGCGGTGCTCCTGAAGCATGGCGGAGGATTATGGGGCAACCTTGCGAAAAGCGGAACTGTCTGGGGTTTTTTCGGAGTTGATGGTCTCCGGCTTCGCCGGAGACCATCAACTCCGAAAAAACCCCTTTAGAATCGCTCAAGGAGACCAGCATGTTTGACGTGATTGTGATCGGCGGCGGGCCGGCCGGCGTGACCGCCGCGCTGCGGGCCCGTGAGTTGGGTGCAACCGTTGCGCTCGTGGAGCGCGGCAACCTCGGCGGAACCTGCACCAACGATGGGTGCGCGCCCACCCGGGTGCTGGCCAAGGCCGCCCGGCTGCGGCGTGACCTCGAACAGTTCGGCGACTACGGTCTGTCGGTCTCCCTTCCGGAAGTCGACTTCGGCCGGTTGCTCCAGCGCACCCAGCAGGTGATCTATCAGATTCACGAGAAGAAGCAATTGCTGGGCCATCTTGAAGCCTCGGGCGTGACCGTGCATGCGGGCGCCGGCGAGGCCCGCTTCGTGGATGCCAACACGATCGCCTTCGGCGGGCAAAGCCTGCAGGCCCGCCGCTTCATCCTGTGCGCGGGCGGGCGGGCGCGCCGTCTCGATTTCCCGGGGGCCGAGCACGCCCTCACCCACACCGACGTGTGGACGCTCACGTCTCTGCCGCGCTCGATCGTGGTGGTCGGCGGGGCCGCCACCGGTTGCCAGCTCGCCTCCATCTTTGCCGCCTTCGGTTCGAAGGTCACCCTGCTCGACCTCGCCCCGCGCCTGGTCCCGGGCGAGGATGCGCTCGTCTCGGGCGCCCTGGCCGATGCCTTCACCCGCCGAGGCATCCAACTCGTCACGGGGATTCAAGGGGTCGAGCGGATCGAACGAGCCGGTCCCATCACGTCGCTGTTTTTCAAACTGGACGGTGGGGTGCATCGGTTGGACGCGGATGCTGTTCTGCTCTCGACCGGCTGGCTGGGCAATCTCTCGGCCCTCAACCTGTCCGCCGC
>JAGOCU010000209.1 GCA_017998555.1 Thermoflexales bacterium | reverse complement strand
ATATTGCCCGGCTCAGCCGGGCAATATCGCTGCTGAAAAACATCCTGTTCGGGTGGACCGGGCGAGTATTCCCGGCTGGAGTAGTCCAAATGCATGAACAGCGTTTTCACGGCAAAGTCGCCCTCGTCACCGGGGCCGGGCGGGGAATGGGCCGGGCGGTCGCCCTGACCCTGGCCGGTCAGGGCGCGGCGGTCGCCGTCAATGATGTCAATGCCGGCGCGGCCGCGTCCACCGTGGGCGAGATCGTCGCGGCGGGCGGGCGCGCGATCGCCGTCGTCGCCGACATCAGCCGCTATGACCAGGTGGCGTCGATGGTCGCGGCGGCCGTGTCCGCGTTTGGGACCATCGACATTCTGGTGAACAACGCCGGCATTCTGGGCAATACCCGGCCGCTCGAAGACATCCCGGTGGACGAATGGGCGGCCCTGATGGCGATCAACGTGGGCGGGGTCTTCAACTGCACCAAGGCGGTGCTGCCCATCCTGAAGGCCCGACGCTCTGGCAAGATCGTCAACGTCTCTTCATCGGCGGGGCGCAGCACCAGCACGTTTGGGGGCGCCCACTACACGACGTCAAAGGCGGCTGTGCTCGGGCTCACCCGGCATACCGCTCGCGAAGCCGCGCCGTTCAACATCAACGTGAACGCGACGGCGCCGGGCAGCATGGACACCGAGATGGTCCGCGAGCGGGCGACACCCGAACACATGGAGCGCGAGCGGCAGAACATCCCGCTCCGGCGTCTGGGCACCGCCCAGGACGAAGCCAACCTGGTCGCCTTCTTGTGCTCGGAAGAAGCGAGTTATATCTGCGGCGCAACGGTCGACATCAACGGCGCCGACTTGTTATTGTGATGCGTTGCTGGCGCACTGTGGGCCCGTGGCGCAAAGGAGAACTAATATGACAGTCAAGGTCTTTCAAGCCGACCCGTTTGCCCCGCTCATGCCCTATGCGTATGAGCGGGACGCCATTGCAAAGGCGGGCGGCGAGCTCATCATCGGCGACTGCAACACAGAAGCTGACGTGATCGCCCAGGCCGGCGACGCGGAAGTGATTCTGGTCACCTGGAAGTCGGTGGTGACCCCGGCGGTGATGGACGCGCTGCCAAAACTGCGCCTGGTAATCCGCTGGGGGGTGGGGTATGACCAGATTGACGCCGTGGCGGCTCAGGCGCGCGGCATCGCGGTTGGGAATGCCCCGGCCTACGCCAGCGAGGACGTGGCCGAGCAGGCGATTGCGCTGATGCTGGCCTGTTCGCGCCGGGTGAGCTGGTTCGACCAGCGCATGCGGAAAGGCGAGTGGCCGGCGGCGCGGACCAACCCCATTTATCGGCTCAAGGGCCGCACGCTCGGCCTGATTGGGATTGGCCGGATCGCCGCCGCGGTTGCCTGGCGCGCGCGCGGTTTGGGGATGAACGTCATCGCCCACGACCCCGCCCTCGACGACGACACGATTCGTGCCCGTCAGGCCGAGCCGCGCAGCTATGACCAGGTGTTGGCCGAGTCGGACTTCATCTCGGTTCATGTCCCGCTCGCGCCCGCCACGCGCGGCCTGATCAATGCGGATGCGTTTGCGAAGATGAAAAAGGGCGCCGTCGTCATCAACACGAGCCGCGGCCCGGTCATCGACGAGAAGGCAATGATCGCTGCGCTCGAAAGCGGCCACCTCGGGGGCGCAGGGCTGGATGTGTTCGAAGTCGAGCCGCTGCCCGCCGACAGCCCGCTGCGGACGATGGAGCATGTGGTGGTCACGCCGCACATGGCCGCCTACTCCGAAGAGAGCTGGCACGGTCTGCGGGTCGAGATGTGCGAGACCATCACCGACTGGATCAGCACCGGCTGGTCGAAGGCGGTGGTGAACCCGGGCGTGCGCGCCACGCTGCGGCCGCGGACATAGGGCCGCGGCGCGAACACCTTAAAGGTTGGCCCCCATGGGCTCCTGGCAGGCAACGGGGCGCAAGGGCCAACCTTTAAGGTGTTCGCCCGGCTGTTAGCTCTCGCCAGCCAGTTTGCGAGCCTGTTCGATCCAGGCCTTGAAGTTGGACTTGCGCCAGTCCGGCAGGCGCGCGATTTCCTCGAGTTGGTCGGGGGTGGACTCCGCGATCTGCTTGTAGGTCTTGATTCCGGCCAATCTCAAGCGCCGGGCGATCGTCGGGCCGATCCCGATGATCTCCTCGAGCGCATCGGGCGGCGGCGTTGTGGCGGGAGCCGAAATTGCGCTATCAATCGGGGCGCTGGCCTCAAAGGTCCCAAGACCCGATGGCGCGACAGGCGGAGCGGATGACCTGGTCGCTGCGTCGCCTTGCTCCTCGAGCCGCACGGCGGCGCGGGTGAGCTGCAGGTCGCGGGCCGCCAGTTCCGACATGGCGCGCCGCAGGCTGCTCATGCTCTCATCGAGCTGGCGCCGCATCGTGGCAATCTGCTGGTCCTTTTCGGCCCCCGCCGCCACGAGCCGTTCGATTTCGGGCCCTTTGGGGCGCGCGCCTTGGGACGCGGCCGTTTCCGTTTGCGATTCGGGAATTGGGGCCGGCGCTTCCATCGCCGCTCGCGCCATGCGGGCCTGATCGCGGGCATCGTCCAGGGCGGCAGCGCGATCGCTCAGCGCGCGATCCGCCTGGGCCACCTGCGCGCTCAACCCCTCGATCCGACGCTCCCGATCAGCGACGACCTGCTCCAGCGCGACGCTGCGCGCCCGGGCGTCGGCAACCTGCGCGCTCAGCGCGGCCATGCTGCTCGCGGCGCCGCTCAATTCGACAAAGCGAGCCTCTGCCGCTTTGAGACTGGACGCGGCGCGCTGCGCCTGGGTATGCTCGCGCTCGAACTGGTCCCGAACGTCGTGGATCTGCGACTCGAGCGCGCCAACTGTCGCCGCCATCGCCGACAACCGGGCGGCGGCGGTGTGGCTGTCATCCACGGCCTTCGCCAGCGATGTCTCCAGCGCCGATTTCTCTTCGCCAAGGGCCGCGATCTTCGTGTGCGCGCTGTTGAGATCCTCACGGAGCAAGGTGATTCGGGCGTCCTGGTCGGCGGCGTCGGCCCGGGCGGTCTCGACCGCGCTCTTCAGTTGGGCCAATTCGGAATCGGTGGCGACGAGCGGAACACTGGCCTGCTGGCGCGTTGTGTTGAGTTCGGCAGTCAGATTCGCGATGACGCGATCGCGCTCGGCCAGGGCCGCGAAGTCGGACGTGTTGGCGGCGGGCGGGGCGGCCTCGGCCGCGCTGACCTTTGAATGCAGTTCGGCCATTTCGGCGCCGCGCCGGGCCAGCTCACTGCGCGCCTCGGCCAATTCGCGTTCCAGCGCGGCCGCGTGCCCGGGGTCCGGCAGGTTGCCGCGTTCGGCCTTCAAGTTGGCGAGCTCGGTCCTGGCCTCGCCCAATTCCTTCTCGAGTTCAGCCAGATGTTGCGCGCCCGCGCTCGATGTCGGGGCGGATTGCGCGGCGGCCAACTCGGCCCGGGCTTCAGACAGTTCACGCTCGAGTTCGGCAAGCTGGCGTGATTCGTCCGCCGGGGCTGGATTGATCCTGGCGGCGGCGAGCTCCGCCCGCGCTTCGGTCAGATCGCGCTCGATCGTCGTGAGAAGCTGCGCGTTGGATGGCGGCGCGAGCGCGGCCCCCAGGGCGGTCGGCGCGGTCTGGGGCTGAACCGTCTCGGGCGCGATAGCGACCGGGCCCGAGACCTCTGACAGCGACGCCGGCCTGGCGCGAAGGGCGGCAAGTTCGACCCTGGCTTCTTGCAGTTCGCGTTCAAGGTCGGCGTTCAAGGCCGCCTGGGCCTCGATCAGCGTGACGGGCATATCGGCCGCTGTGACGGCGGCGGCTTCTGGCGCCGCGTTTCGGATGTTGAGTTCGGACGTGATGCGGCGCACCTCTGCCTGGTGCGCGGCGAGCTGCGCGTCGCGCCGGGCGAGCGCTTCGTTCAACGCATCGATGCGCCCATGAGCGGCGTTGATTTCGGCCCGAAGTCCGCTCACGTGCGCGGCGGCCTCGTCGCCGGCGCTGGTGAATGGCGCGGCCTCAGCCCGGCGCAGCCTGTCTTCACGATCGGCGGCCAGCCGCTCCAATTCGCCTACCCGGGCCCGGGCCTCGTTCAATTGCGATTCGAGCAACAGCGCGCTGCCGGCCACGGCGCTGATTTCGGCCACCTTGCGCGACTCATTCTGGGCGGTGGCCATGGCATCCACGAGTTTGGCGTTCTTCTCGTCAAGTTGGCGTTTGAGAGCGTCCATCTCGGCGAGCCGGACGTCCTTGCGCATCAACTCGGCCCGCACGACCTCGAGTTCGGCCCGCGCCCGCTCCACATCAGATGTCAGCGACGTGAGGGCCTCATCTTTTTCGATGGACGTGCCCGTCGAATGCTCCAACTGCGCGCCAGTGGCCGTCAACGCGCCGGAAAGCGCAAGGGTGGCGCCATCCCGAGCACTGGTCAGCCGCTCCAGTTCGATGCGGCGCTGCTGCTCGGCCCGGAACGACGCCTCGGATTGGGCCGCCAGCGAGCGCGCGTCGGTCAGGCGGGCTTCGAGCTCGCTGAATTCCTGGTCGCGCACCCGAAATGCGTTGACAGCGTTGTCGCGCTCTGAGAGGGCAAGATGCTTTGCGACGTGTTCCTGATCCTTCTCGAGGCGGAGTTGTTCGGCCTCGGTCTCGGCCTTTTCGGCCCGGCGCGAGGTATTCAGCCATGAGAATGCGGCCACGACGACAATGGCGGCGACGACCGCGGCAAGCGCGATCGGGAGCAAGGTCAGCAGGAAGTTGGTATC
>JAGOCU010000208.1 GCA_017998555.1 Thermoflexales bacterium | reverse complement strand
TGCTGGCCAACCCCGACCTCAAGATCTACAAACCGTGGCTCGATCCGCAGTTCATCACCGAATTGGGCGGGCGCAAGGAGATGAGCGAATGGCTGATCGCCAACGGCTTCGAGTACCGCTCGAGCGTGGAGAAGGCCTACTCGACCGACGCCAATCTGTGGGGAGCCACCCACGAGGCCAAACAGCTTGAGTTTCTGAACCAGAGCATGTATCTCGTCCAGCCGATCATGGGTGTGCGCTACTGGGACCCGGCTGTCGAGATCGAGCCTGAGGCGGTCAAGATCGCCTTCGAGGGCGGCTTCCCGGTGGCCATCAACGACGTCGAATACAAGGATGCCGTCGCGCTGGTCGTCGAGGCGAACGCCATCGGCGGGCGGCACGGTCTGGGGATGAGCGACCAGGTGGAGAACCGGATCATCGAGGCCAAGAGCCGGGGTATCTACGAAGCACCGGGTATGGCATTGCTGTTCATCGCCTACGAGCGGCTTGTCAGCGCCATCCACAACGAAGGTACCCAGGACAACTACCGGACCCTGGGGCGCAAACTTGGGCGCCTGCTCTATGAGGGCCGCTGGTTCGATCCGCAGTCGCTGATGTTGCGGGAAAGCCTGGAGCGTTGGGTGGGCAAGGCCGTCACCGGCGAGGTGACGATCGAATTGCGTCGCGGCGAGGACTACACCATCACCAACACCAGCGGACCGCATCTGACCTATCATCCCGAGCGGCTGACGATGGAGAGCGGCCAGGGCGAGTTCGGCCCGACCGATCGGATCGGCCAGTTGACGATGCGCAACCTCGACATCGCCGACAGCCGGCAGAAGCTCAAGGTGTATGGCGACGCGGGCGTGATGCGGCTGCCCTCCGGCGGCGATGCCGGGCTGCTCGACACGTTCACCGGCACAGACTGATTTCCTCCGGAGTCAGTATTCCCCGGCGAAGCCGGGGAATACCGACTCCGGATCATCATGCAAGCTGAAATTCGACAGGCCGTCCTCGACGACGTGCCGGGCATTGTCCGGCTCGTAGCCGACAACGCGCGCCGCGGCGGGCTGCTCCCGCGCAGCGAGGCCAATATCCGCGCCTCGATCGACAACTTCCTGGTCGCCGAGCTGGATGGCCGGGTGATCGGGTGCGGGTCGCTGTTGCCAATGAGCGCAAACCTGGCCGAGCTGCGCTCGCTGGCAGTGGACGCTGAGATTCGCGGCGGGGGGATTGGCGCCCGGCTGGTGGCCCGCCTGATCGAAGCTGCCCGCGAGCGGCAGTTTTCGACGCTCTTTGCCCTGACCCGGGCCATTTCCTTTTTCGAGAAGTGCGGCTTTGCGATCACGCCGAAGGAGAATTTCCCCGAGAAGGTATGGAACGATTGCGTGGCCTGCCCGCTGCTCGCCAACTGCGACGAAGTGGCGGTCACGCTCGAGCTGGATGACGCGCAGGAAGCGCCCATTCCAAATGAAGGGTTCGCCATCCTGGAGCCGGCCCAGTTGCTGGCCGAGCGGAGGAAGGGAAAAATGACCAAGCGCCAGAATGTCAACAAGGTCGTCCTCGCCTACAGCGGCGGGTTGGACACGTCCGTCATCGTGCCATGGTTGAAGGAGAACTACGGTTGTGAGGTCGTGGCCTTTATCGCCGATGTCGGGCAGGGGGATGACCTCGACGCGATCCGCGACAAGGCGCTGAAGAGCGGGGCCAGCAAGGTCGTCGTCGAGGACCTGCGCAATGAGTTCGCCAAGGAGTATCTCTTCCCCCTGGTGCAGAGCGGAGCGGCCTATGAGCATGGCTATCTGCTGGGCAGCGCGATATCGCGCCCGCTGATCGCCAAGTATCAGGTGGATGTCGCTTCGCGCGAGGGCGCCGACGCGGTCGCCCATGGCGCAACCGGGAAAGGCAACGACCAGGTCCGCTTCGAGTTGACCTACATGGCCCTGAACCCGCGACTGAAGGTCATCGCGCCCTGGCGCGAGTGGGCGTTCAAGGGCCGCGAGGACCTGATTGCCTACGCCAAAAGAACGAATGTGCCCCTGGGCTACGGCGTGAAGAACACCTACACCCGCGACGGCAACCTGTGGCACCTCAGCCATGAGGGCGGCGACCTGGTCGATCCGTGGGTCGAGCCCGGCGAGAGCGTCTATGAGCGCAGCGTCTCGCCCGAGACGGCGCCGGATACAGCCGACTATGTTGAGATCGAGTTTGTCAGCGGGGTGCCGCGCCGGGTAAACGGCAAGAGCATGGGGGCGGCCGAGATCATCCTGCTGCTCAACGAGTTTGGCCTCAAGCACGGGGTGGGGCGGGTCGACATGGTCGAGAACCGCCTGGTCGGGATGAAGAGCCGGGCGGTCTACGAGACCCCTGGCGGCACCATTCTGCGGGTCGCCCATCAGGGCATCGAGCAACTCACCCTGGACCGCGAAACGATGGCCTTCAAGCAGGTGGCCGCCCTCAAGTTCGCCGACATCATCTATGACGGACGCTGGTTCACGCCGCTGCGCGACGCGCTGCAGGCCTTCATCTCGGTCACCCAGCGGGACGTGACGGGCACCGCCCGCGTGCGTCTGTTCAAGGGCGTGGCAAGCCTGGCTGGGCGCAAAGCGACTTACTCGCTCTATCGCGAGGACCTGGCCACGTTCTCGCGCGACGATGTCTACAACCAGCGCGACGCCGACGGCTTCATCCGATTGTTCGGGTTGCCGATGCGGGTCAAGGCCCAGGTCGATCTCAACCGGGTTGTGCGCGCCGCGCCAATGGATCCGGCGCCCGGCGACAAGCGCGACTGAAATGCCATGATTCGCATTTTGTATCGAAACGCGTCGGGCGTGATCAATACCGAGCACACGCCTGAGCAGCTTCCTGAATTACTCAAGGACAACGATGGCTTGATCTGGGTGGACGTGCAGTCGTGGCACGACGATGCTCGGGAAGGAAAGCAGGCGCTCGATGCCGGAAATGGCACCCTGGATATATTGCGGGATGTCTTTCACTTTCACCCGCTTTCGATTGAAGACGCGCTGACCGACTCGAATGTGCCCAAGGTCGATGATTGGGGCGAATACCTGTATCTCACGCTTCACGCGGTCGACTTTGACAAGAGCATCGAGGATATCGATCTGCATGAGCTGGACGCCTTTGTCGGCCCCAACTATCTGGTCACCCTCCGCGAGGAGGAGATTCGGGGCATCGATCGGGTCTGGAAGCAGGCCTCCCGGGATCCCCGGCATACCAAGCGCGGCTCGGACTACCTCTTGTATGAAGTCTGCGACGCGGTGGCAACCGACTATTTGCCGTGCATGGATGCGATCGACGAACAATCCGATCTGGTCCAGGACGAGGTGTTCGAGAAGCCGACCCGCAAAACGCTGAATACCATTTTTCACCTGAAGAAGGCGGTGTTGAACCTCCGCCGGGTGCTCAGTCCGCAGCGCGAGGTGTTCAACAAACTCGCCCGCGAGGACTACGCCCCGATTGATCAGGCCGAACGGATCTACTTCCGCGACATCTACGACCACTTCCTCCGGCTGACAGACCTGAATGAGTCGTTGCGCGATCTGATTACGGGGTCGCTTGATACGTATTTGTCGGTGGTGGCGAATCGGACCAACGAGATCATGAAAACCTTGACGATCGTCACGGTGTTATTCATGCCGCTGTCATTCGGAACGGGGTTCTTTGGGATGAATTTCTTCGCGAGCTTAATCGAAGTCACCGCCAATCCGGACCCACTCAAACTGGCGTTCTTTATCGGTGTCGTCGCCAGCATGATCACGGTGCCAGTGCTGATGCTGATGTTCTTCCGCCGCCGCGGATGGTTCGGTCAGAGATGACGGGTGCTGCTTCCGGCGTGCCCGAAGCAGGTGGGCAGGGCCCGGCAATCAGCCGGGGCGTTGCCGCTGCCACCTACATCTTGTACGACTCGGATGGCGCGTCGCGGGTCGATGGCGGCGTCATTGACGAGGGCCAGGCCTGCATCTTTGTGAACGGCGTTGAGCTGGCGACCGTCATGTGTTCCCCGTTCGCGATCAAGGATCTGGCCCTGGGTTTTCTGCGGCTCGAGGGGTTGATCGAGAGCCTGAGTGATATCAGACAGATCAGCCTGTCAAAGGGCGGCCTGTGCGCCGATGTGTGGCTCAATCGGACCTTTTCGGCGCCGACCCGCCGGATCCTCACCAGTGGTTGCGGGGGCGGGTTGACGTTTGACGACCTGTCCGCCTCGCGGCCACCCATGGACTCGTCGCTGAGCGTCACTCCTTCTCAAATCTGCGAAGGCATGCGCCAGACCCACCAGGCAGGCGAGTTGTACCGGCGCGTGCGGGGGGTGCACACGGCCTGTCTGAGCGATGGCCGCCAACTGGTCCATGTCGCCCAGGACATTGGCCGGCACAACACGCTGGATCGTTTGTGCGGCATGGCCCTGCAGGCCGGCTATGACATACGTGACCACATCCTGTTTGCCTCGGGGCGGATCAGCTCAGAGATGCTGAGCAAGGCCTCGCGCATGGGCGTTCCGATCGTTGTTTCGCGCACGTCTCCGACCAGCCTGTCGGTGCGCCTGGCGCAGGCCTGGAACATCACGGTTATTGGTTACTGCCGGGGCAGCCAGTTCCGGGTCTATTCCGGCGAGGATCGTATTCGTCCGGTAGCATAGGGTCCATGCCCGCCAGCGCTGAGTTGTTTACGGTTCGCACCCCGGCCGATGCCTGGGCGCTTCTCGCCTCGCACCTGCGCCCGCTCTCGCGGGTGGAGGTTGTCTCCACCGCGCACGC
>JAGOCU010000207.1:3012-4786 GCA_017998555.1 Thermoflexales bacterium | reverse complement strand
GCGCCGGCATACTCGTTGTTCAGGCTGTCCTTGCCCGAGACAAAGGGCGCGCCATAGGCGAGGGCCGCGTCGTGACAGCCCTGCGCGCAGGCGACGAGGCTGCCCAGCCGATCAGGCAGATTAGGGTTGCCCCAGCAGAAGTTGTCCAGGATCGCAACCCGGTCGGGATCGGCCCCAACCGCGACTGCGTTGCGGATGGCTTCGTCAACCGCCGCCCAGGCCATCGCATACGGATCGCGCTCGCCGTACTGCGGGCAGATCCCATTTGAGAGTGACAAGCCCTGCCTCGAGGTCGGATCGGGCGCGAGCACGGCCGCGTCGCCGGGCCCGTGATTGGCGACTCCGACGAAGGGTTTGACCGCCGTGGCGCCCTTGACCTCATGGTCAAAGACCCGCACGATGTCTTCCTTGCTGCGGATGTTGGGGTGGGCGAGCAGGGCCAGCAGATCGGCGGTGGCATCGCCGCCAGCGTGGCGCGCGCTGGCGCGCGCCACGCCGCTGACCGATCGGGCGACCGCGTCGGCGGACAGCCGGCGCTGGGGGATGCCGTCGTGCAGAAAGTGGATCGACAGGTCGCCGACGACGCGCTCGGCGTATTTGAGCGTCAGGCGCCCACTGGCCTCAAAGACGCCCAGGGCAAAGGCCGGGATGTCCTGACCGTCGCAGATTGCCTTGAGGGCCGGCCAGTTATCGGCAGGCACGGCCAGAACCATCCGCTCCTGGGCTTCGCTCAGCCAGATTTCCCATGGCTGCAGGCCGGGGTATTTGAGCAGCGCGCGGTCGAGCTGAACGGTCGCGCCGAGTCCGCTGGCCATCTCGCCGATCGCAGAGGAGAAGCCGCCCGCCCCGCAATCGGTGATGGCCCGATACAGCCCGGCATCGCGGGCCTGCAGAATGGCTTCCTGCGTTTGCTTTTCGTGGATGGGGTGGCCGATCTGGACCGAGGCGCTCGCGATCCCGCCCGTCTCGGCGCCCATCTCCATCGAGGAGAAAGTCGCCCCGCGCAGCCCGTCGCGGCCGGTCCGCCCGCCGATGACGATGATGAGGTCTCCGGCCTCCGCGCTGGCCGGCCGCGCGGCCGGAGCGGCCGGGCGCAGGCCGACGCAACCCGCAAAGACCAGGGGATTGGCGGTGTAGCCCTCGTGGAAGAGCACCGCGCCATTGACGGTTGGGATGCCCATCTTGTTGCCGTAGTCTTCGATGCCCTTGACGACCCCGTCATGGACGCGCCGGGGCGTCAACACGCCGGCCGGCACGTCGGCGCGTTCGAGCGGGCCAAAACACAGCACATCGGTGTTTGCGATGGGCAGGGCGCTCACGCCCAGCACGTCCCGGATCACGCCGCCGATGCCGGTGTTGGCCCCCCCGAACGGCTCGAGCGCCGAGGGGTGGTTGTGCGTTTCGACCTTGAAGGCCAGATCCCAGCGATCGTTGAAAGCGATGATGCCGGCGTTGTCGACAAAGGCGCTCTTGACCCAGGGCTTGTTGATCTGCACGGTGGCTGCCCGGATGTAGGTCCTGAGCAATCCATCAATGGTGGCGCCATCGAGGTCAATGAGGGCCTTGAAGGTCTTGTGCACACAATGCTCGCTCCAGGTCTGGGCCAGGGTCTCGAGCTCGACATCGGTCGGTTCGCGCGCTTCGCCCCGGTAGTAGTCGCGGATCGCCCGCATCTCGTTGAGGTCGAGCGAGAGCCGGCGCTGGCGGCTGATGGCCAGCAAGGCGTCGTCGTCGGCCCCGGTCAGCGCGATCGTCTCCACCCGGTCGCTGTCGT
>JAGOCU010000207.1:0-2912 GCA_017998555.1 Thermoflexales bacterium | reverse complement strand
GAAACTGGATCGCCGCCCACGCGGCCCGCCGTTCCGCCCGTCCGGCCGATGAGGCGGAGCAGATTGCCGCCCAGCAGTTTGTCCTTCGCCTCGTCCGGCCAGGGCAGGCCGCGGATCAGGGCCAGATCGCGCGCAACCTGCATGCGGCCGTTATACGGGAAGTCCAGGCCATAGATCAACAAGTCCTCGCCAATCTGCCAGCGGCACTCGTCCACGCCGTCCGGGCCGAGATACCAGTAACGCTGATTCTCGCGGTCGAGTACGCTGGCGATTCCCGCATACAGGTGGTTGCCCCGGTTGTGGTTGTTGGTGATCACGGCCAGGACCTGGCGGTAGTAGTGCCACCCGCCGACGTGCTCGAAGACCATCTTGAGCGCCGGGAAATGGTGGGCGATTTCATCGCATAGCAGCGGGTCGTAGTCGCTCAGGCGATGCCAGTGCACGCCGATGTGAAAGTCGGCGATCAGCCCGCGCTTCTCCATCTCGGCATACGCCCGCCGCGACCAAT
Organism: Thermoflexales bacterium; assembly: GCA_017998555.1. Taxonomy (GTDB): domain Bacteria; phylum Chloroflexota; class Anaerolineae; order J036; family Brachytrichaceae; genus Brachythrix. Next base: position 2,404 of record JAGOCU010000207.1, on the reverse strand, counting down.
CGCCGAAGATATGGAAGTGCTGGGCCGGCGGGTGCAGCTTGATCCCGGGAAATCCCAGATCGGCAACTTCGCGGACCTGTTCCTCGGGGTCGCGGGTCGGGTCGAGCGTGCCGTATCCCACCCGGTCCGCGCGCCCGGCCAGCGCCTCGGCGAGCCAACGGTTGTGGTCAACCCTTCCCGCGACCTGGTAGCTGAAAGGGGCGAAGCACACGGCGCCTTCGATCCCCAGGCTATAGGCCAGGCGGTCAAACGCCTCGGGCGTGGCGTCCTCGCGCATGAAGGCCGGCATCAGGTGAACGTGGTTGACAAAAATCGGTGCCATTGGGCTCGATTCTAGGCCCGACGGATATCCCTGACGCGAAATGCCCCGCTCCGGCGTACGCCGGAGCGGGGCATTTCGCGTCAGAACATCCAATTACCCGATGCGTTCAATCTCGGCCCAGGCGGCGGCCATGTCTTTCTCGGTCTTGGCGTACTCGGCCATGAGCGGGCGCAGTTTCTCGTAGTCGGCGCCGTGGACTTCCATCTCCCAGTTCAGTTCGCTCAGCTTGCGCTCCAGCGTCGCGATCCGCGCTTCGGCCTGCTCGAGCTGGCGCAGGCGGGTGCGTTCGCGGTTCTTGCTTGCCGCCGCGGACGGCGCCGGCGGGGGTGGGGGCGGCGGTGCGCTCTTTGCCGCGCCCGTCTTTCCACCGGCGGCCTTGGGCGCCGGCGCCTTCGAAGTTTCAACGGGCACGGGCGGCCCGGGCTGCTTCGATTCGATCCACGCGTCGTAGGGTCCGCGGAAGACCGTCAGTTTGGACCCGTCGCCGGCCGGCTCGAGCGACCAGATCTGGGTCGCCAGCGCGGCAATCAGATAACGATCATGACTGACCACCAGCAGGGTGCCGTCGAAGTGATTCAGCGCCTCGGTCAGGATTTCCTGGGCCGGGATGTCGAGGTGATTCGTCGGCTCGTCCAGAAGCAGCAGGTTCGCTCCCTGCAGGGTCAGCTTGGCCAGGGCCACCCGGCCGCGCTCGCCCCCGCTCAAGGCGCCGATCTTCTTGAACACGTCGTCGCCGCTGAACAAGAACCGCCCGAGCAGATTGCGGGCCTCGGGCAGGGTCAGACCCGGGCTCGCGTCCAGCAGCTCGTTGAGCGGGGTCTTCTCGACATCCAGCCCCTCGTGCGCCTGGGCAAAATAGCCGACCTTGACCGCCGCGCCGATCTTGACCGTGCCGGCCAGCGGTTCGAGATCGCCCAGGATGGTCTTGAGCAGGGTGGTCTTGCCGGTGCCGTTTGGCCCGACCAGGGCGGCCCGCTCGAGCCGCAGCAGTTGCAGGTTGGGCGGGGAAAAGAGCGCCTTTGCCGCATCCCGATAACCCACTTTCAGCCCATGGGTCTCAAGCACGATATTGCCGCTGCGCGAGCTGCCGCTCATCCGGAGTGACATCACCCGCTGCTCGATCGGCTTTTCCAGGCGCTCCAGCCGGTTCAGCCGCTTGAGCCGGCCCTTGGCCTGGGCGGTGTTCTGCCCGGCCATGTTGCGCCGGATGTATTCTTCCTGCTTGGCGATGACCTCGCGCTGGGCCTCGAATTCCTTGGTCTGGCGCTCGCGGCGCTCCTCGCGCTGGGCGACATAATCGGTATAGCCCCCGCGGTACGCTTCGAAAAGCACCTGGCGGCTGTCGGACGAAGGCGCGCTGACCTGCATCTCCCAGATCCGCTCGGCCACCTCGTCCATGAAATACCGGTCATGCGAGACGACGATGATGGTGCCCGGCCAGTCCTGCAGGTAGCTCTCCAGCCATTCGATGCCCTGTGTGTCGAGATGGTTCGTTGGCTCGTCCAGGAAAAGGATATCGGGCGCCTCGAGCAGCAGGCGGGCCAATGCCGCCCTCACCCGCTGGCCGCCGCTGAGCACGGCAATCCGCCTGTGTTCTTCGCCTGGCTTGAACCCCAGCCCGGTCAGCACCCGCTTGATCTGCGTGTCGATGGTGTAGCCGCCGCGGGCCTCGAAGGTGTGCTGCAGCGGCCCATAGGCCGCCAGGGCTGCTTCCTGAGTCTCAGGCTGGGCCATGGCGAGTTCCAGCTCGGCCAGACGGGCGCCCATCCGAGTCAAATCGCCAAATGCCTGCTGACACTCCTCCCAGATCGTGTAGTCGTTGGAGTCTTCAGCCGTCTGAGCGAGATAGCCCCGGCTGACGTCGCGGGCGACGTTGACCTGGCCGCGCGAAGGCTCGTCGACCCCGGCCAATATCCTAAGCAGCGTGGTCTTGCCGCAGCCGTTCGGGCCGACCAGGGCGATCTTGTCGCCATGGGCCACGGTCACGCTGATGTCGGTGAAGACATCAAACGCGCCGTAACTGCGGGTCAGGCCGGTGCCCGTAAGAATCGACATGGCGGGAACCGATTATAGGTTGCGCCC
>JAGOCU010000206.1 GCA_017998555.1 Thermoflexales bacterium | reverse complement strand
AGAAGCTGTGGGCGATGGCAAAAGTCGCCATTCCGGCGATCAGCCGGCGGGTGCTCTTTCCGGCGGCGGCCATGATCAAATCGGCCCCAAAAGAAACGCCCATCCCAAGCGCAACGTAAAAAGCATACTCTTGGAGTCCGCTTTCCCGTGTCCGGCTCAGGGCGATAAACGCGGCGATGATGACGAGCTGCAGCGATGTGCTGCGCTGCAGCCAGGGAATGGATCGGCGCGTGCGGTCTTCGTTGAGTCTGCCGAACGCGAACGCGGCGACGTTCGACACTACAAACACGACGGCAAAGAGGGCGAGGACAGTATTCATCAGCCGTGACCTACTTTGTGTCTTTGTGGCTTTGTGGTGAAAAATCGAAGTCGGGCCCGCTGAGCGCCTGGCGCAGGTCGTCGATCAGGTCGTCGGGATGCTCGAGGCCGATCGACAGCCGAAGCAGATTGGGCGGTGTGGGCGTGCCCGGGCCCTCGACCGAGGCGCGGTGCTCGATCAAGCTCTCGATCCCGCCCAGGCTCGTCGCGCGGATGAACAGTTTCACCCTGCCAGCGGCGGCCATGGCCGCTTCTGCGCCGCCGCGCACTTCGATCGACAGCATCCCGCCGAAGCCCGACATCTGGCGGGACGCGATCTCATGTCCCGGATGCGCCGGCAGGCCCGGGTAGTTGACCCGTTCAACCGCCGGATGGCCGCTCAGAAACGCGGCGATCAGCCCGGCATGCGCGCTGTGCGCCCGAACCCGATAGGGCAGGGTGGGGATGCTGCGCAACAGCAGCCAGCAGTCAAAGGGCGAGGGCACGCTCCCGATCAGGAGCTGCTCCTGCTTCAGGCGCGCGCCGAACGCATCGTCGCGGGCCAGCACCACGCATCCGCCCAGCACATCGCTGTGCCCGCCGATGTATTTGGTTGTCGAATGCATCACCAGGTCGGCGCCCAGCGCAAGCGGGCGCTGCAGGATCGGCGTCGCCCAGGTGTTGTCCACTGCGCACAACGCGCCATGTTGATGTGCAATCGCTGAGAGGGCGGCGATGTCGGCGATCCGCAGTCTTGGATTCGAGGGGGTCTCCACCCAGATCAGCCGGGTGCTGCCCGGGCGGATGGCCCGCGACACGTTGGCCGGATCGGTCATGTCGACATACTCGACGTCCAGACCCCAGCGGCCGTAGATATCGCTGGCGGCGAAGCGCGTGCCGTGATACCGGTCATCGGGCATCAGCACGTGATCGCCTGGCGCCAGGGCCTGCAGCACGGCCGAGGTCGCGGCCTGGCCCGAGCCAAACGCCAATGCTTTTTCGCCGCCCTCAAGGGCCGCCAGGGCGGTCTCAAGAGCGCTTCGATTCGGGTTGCTGGCCCGGGTGTAGACGTGATGGCCCGGATAGGAGCCGTCCGGCGCCCGCTCGAACGTCGTGCTGAGGGTGATCGACGGGGTCACGGCGCCGTTTCCGGCCTCAACCGAGCGACCGGCATGGGTGGCCAGTGTTTCGAGTCTCATCGCCTGCCCCTGGGCTCAGGCTGCGCCGGTGGTTGGGCCGCGCCAGCGATGTGCGATTCGATCAACTGCGCCACGCCGTCTGGATCGTCAAAGTGGGCCAGGCTGCCGCAACGGTCCGTCCAGTCGACAACGTGCCAATTGGGTTTCCCGGAGACGGCCGCCGCGACCTGGCCGCCCGCGCCCGGATTGCCGGCCAGCACGGCGAGACACGGCAACGCCAGGGATGCGTAGACCTTCAGGATATCGGGGGTGAATAGCCGGCCGCCGATGAAGTAATAAGGCGCCTCGGACGCATTGGGCTGGTGGCTGGTCGCGTATGCGTAGTGCAGGAGCCCCCGATCGAAGCCGCGCCGCTGGGTCTGCTGCAGGAAGAAATGCAGGCTCGGGCGCGAAACGAGCGTGTCGAACACCGGCATGCCGAGGCGGGTCCGTTGCAGTTGCAGCGCCGCGTTCGCGCCCGTTGAGGCGGGACGCGCGTCGGCTTGCCCGGTGGGCGCGATCAGGGTCAGGCTGTTGAAAAGCTCAGGCCGTTGCGCAGCGGCCAGGGCCGCGAATTCGCCGCCCAGCGACAGGGCGACCACATCCGCCGATTGCCCGTCGAAGGCATGTTGCAGGGTGGCGATGATCGCGTCGGCATATAGAGACGGGCGGTATTCGCGTTGCGCCCGTTCCGAAAACCCGAAGCCAGGCAGGTCGATTGCCGCAACGGGTCTCGTCCCGGCAAACCGATCGTAGAGGGGTTTCATTTCATAGGCCGATGCGGCCGCATTCACGCTGTGAATGAGGAACATGGGCCGCGAACCTTTGGGCGAGCCTGGTCCGGCGTAATAGGCCAGCTCGCCTGCGCTGGAGGGCAGGGTGCGCAACTCGCCGTCGAGCGCGGCCGTCAGGGGAATGTCGTGCCAGATATTCCGGCGCATGTAGGCCACCCAGGCCAGTCCCGCGCCCAGAAGGGCAAGCCCGCTGGCGGCCAGAGTGATGGGCAGGGCGATGGATCGAGAGCGAGAGGAGGAGCGCATCATGGTGCCTCGCAAGCCCGCCGAAGCGCAAGCGGATCCGGCGGGAAACCTGAACCGGAGTGAATTGTACTGGCACGGCCGGCACCGTCACGGTAGCATGCGACCATGGAGACCAAAGGACCCGCGCCCCGCTCGCTGTTTGCGGCCGGAGCATTCCGACCCGTGCTGGATGCCTACGTTCAGATCAACCAGCTCAAGCAGCTCTATCGCCAGGGCTGGTTGCGCCGAGGCGTGCCGCGCGATCGTTGCGAGACGGTTGCCGAGCATACGGCCGGGGTGGCCTGGCTGACCCTGCTTCTGGCCCCTGAAACGGACGGACTGGACGCTGAGCGGGCCCTCCGGATGGCGCTGATCCACGATCTGGGCGAGACGCATGCCGGCGACATCACCCCTGCCGATGGCGTGAGCGAGGCGGACAAGCACGCGCGTGAGCGCCTGGCGCTGCAAGCGGTTGTCGCCCGTCTTCCACGCGGCGGGGATTTGCTGGCGCTGTGGGAGGAATATGAGCTGGGCCGATCGCCGGAAGCCAGATTCGTGCGCGAGGTGGACCGGCTCGAGATGGGACTGCAGGCGGCCATTTATCGGGCGGAGGGGCTGGTCGACCCGACCGATTTCGTCGCGTCGGCCCGAGAAGCCGTTGCCACGCCGGCGCTCCGGCATCTCCTGGATGAGCTGATTGAGCGGGCGGGGATCGGCTGAAGCGGGGTGTGAGCGGAGTATTCCCACCGGCAGGTGGACGTCCAGCCGACGATTACCGAACGCGGCCGCGCAAAAACGTCGGCTTGGGTCTATAATCTTTTCAGGAGGGGAGGCAAAACGGCGAAGGCACAACGCCAACCGTACCGTCTTCCGTATCAACATGAACATACGCCTGAATTCCATTGGCAGGGCGCTGTGCGGTCTTGCGGTGGCTGCTACCGCCGTTTTTGCCGCCGCGCCAAGCACCGCTTCAGCGGCTGACGCGACCGCGCCTGAGGCCTATTCGTGCTACTACTATCGCGTTGTGCGCGGCGACACGCTCGGACGCCTTGCGATCCGGTATGGCACGACCGTTAATGCGATCATGTCGGCCAACGGATTGCGCAACACCGTCATCTATGTCGGCCGGGTGCTCTGCATCCCGCAGGCCTATACGCCGCCTTCCGGCGGCGCATGGCTGGCCCAGTTCTGGAACAACACCACCCAGTCTGGCGCGCCGGTCTATTCGCGGTATGACGCCGCGCTGAACTTCCAGTGGGGCTTCGGGACGCCCAACCCGTCGGCGGTCGTGGGCGACTTCTTCTCGGGCCGCTGGACTCGGACCTACAACTTCGTGGGCGGCACATATCGTTTCAGCCTGAATGCAGATGACGGAATTGCGATGTGGGTCGACAACACGCTGGTGTTCGACCGGCTGAGCTATGAGGGATATCAGGCCAACGTGGTCGACATTCCGATTGGCCCCGGGCTGCACACCATCCGGGTCGACTACGTTGAACTGACTGGGCTGGCCAAGGTTTCGGCAAGCTTCTACCGGGTGGCCGATGGGGGCTACCCGCCCCCGAATCCGCCGCCTTATCCGCCTCCCTATCCGCCGCCATCGTCGGTGAGCTGGAACGCGCAGTTCTTCAACAACACGACCCTGGCCGGCGCGCCGGTGTTGGCCGTGTCGCTTGGCGCGCTTGACTTCAACTGGGGCAGCGGGTCCATTTCGGCGCAGGTGCAACCGGACAACTTCACAGCCCGGTTCACCTCGGTGTCGAATTTTGCCGGTGGGAACTATCGGTTCTATGCCCAGTCGGACGACGGGGTACGGATGTTCCTGGATGGCGTGCCCATCATGAATGAATGGCGCGAACAGTCGTTGCGCAGCTTCTTTGTGGACGTGCCAGTGTCGGCGGGTTCACACACCGTGACGGTTGACTATCTGGAACTCGGCGGCGTATCGGCAGTCAAGGTCTGGTGGGAGCGGCGGTAGTAACCCCCGGCGGCGGTAGTAACCACCGGCACAAGTGTTCCTGAACGAGCATGCCCCCGGCGAAGCCGGGGGCATGCTCGTTCTATGAATATGAAACGAAAGCGCGGCGCCACCGCGAGATTCTTCGCATAGGCAGAGGCCCTACGGCTTCTCGGTGAAGACAAGATCGTAGTCCACCAGCCAGGTCACCGTGCGCGTTCGAAGCAGGCCCAGGTCAGCGAGTCGGCGCGCAAAGTCCGCCGTGGGCTGGGTGCGGCCGGGCATCTTCCAGGCATCTGGCCCGATGCGGTTCGTCAGCAGGAGCAGGCCACCTGAGCGGC
>JAGOCU010000205.1 GCA_017998555.1 Thermoflexales bacterium | reverse complement strand
AAGTCATCCCGCAGTTTGCGCAGGCTGTTCAAGGCGGCGGCGTCGGCGCTGGCCAGGGCCTTGTCAAAGTCATCCAGGACAAAGAAGATGCGATCCACCCCACCCCGGGTCAGGACGAGATCGACGGCGTCGCGCAAATAGGCAAACACGCGCAGGGCAGCGTCGGCGATGGTCGCCATTTCCCACAGCCGGTTCAGTTCGGCGCGCAATTTGGCGCCGTCAGCCGAATCGGCGTTGGGAAACGGCGCGCGCGGCAGCTCTTCCAGCAGGACAAGCTGCAGGGCCTGGGGCGTCGCGCTGGAGAACGCGGCGAAATCGCAATACACCCCCAGCGTGCGCGCGCCGGCGGGTCCAAGCGCCCGCTCCCGCACGTCGCGGCGGATCAGGTGCCGGGCGACGTTGGATTTTCCGGCGCTGCCCACCCCGATCACCGTGCACGAATCGCCTCGGACGACGCTGGCAAGAATGTCGGCGCACAGCCGGCCGCGGAAGTCGACCGGATTAGGTCCGGAATTTTCATGCATGGGCATACACCGTCTCAAGTTTATCGAAGATTACCGCGGCCGCGACCAGCGCCCGCCAGCGTTGGATCAGATCAAGCGAGGACTTTCCGGCCACTCGCAGGGCCTCAAACATCAACGCGTGATAGTACGGGCGCACATTTCCCACGCCCAAAGCCCGCCGCGCGCAGGCGCGGATCGCCTTGATCGCCGTCATCGCCTTGCGGGCGTCGGCCAAATGGCGTTCGTTTCCGCACAGATCGGAAACGTCCTCGATCTCGGCCAGTTTCGGACCCGTGATCGCGCCGATGAGCGCCACGATGAATTCAAAATTGTCGTCCACCCGCATGAGGGAGAAGAGCACGTCCGACTCAAATTCGATGTGATCGACCAGATGAAAGTGCGACTCGTCCATCGACTCGTAGTCCAGATACCAGCAACACCCCTGTTTCTGGTCGACCAGGACATTGCCGGTGTGGAAATCCCCATGGCGCAACTGGACGCTCACACGCTCCTCGGCGCAGCGGTAATCACACGCTTGCAGCACGGGACCGGCCGGATTGGCCAGGCGGCGCGGGATGCCATTTGACTGAACCACGATCTCCGCATCGGTCACATGAAGTGATGACGGCCGGCGTCTGGCCGTCAGCTCAGCCCGGATCGCCGCCAGACGCCTGGGCGCGTTCACCCGGGTCGCATAGTAGTCACGCAACAGCAGATCAGCGTCACCGGACAGGAGCCGCCCATTGAGCGGCCGCAACGCCTGGTCGAAGAGATAGGTGGTGATCGAATCCAGCCGCCGCAACCCGTCGGCGTCATCCGCCTCATTCCGAAAGTACTCCCCAAAGGTCTGGGTTTCTTCGAGTTGAAAATACGGGATCGCATAGATCTGGCCCTGGAAATGACAGCGTCGCGCATGCCGGCGCTCCCGCAACCCAAATCCGCCAATCACGTTTTTGTAGTGGTTGAACTGGGTGTGATCATCATGGTCGACGCGGTCGGCGCGCTCTGTTCGCGCTCGGATCCGGCTGATTTTCAGGACAACCTCGGCTTGGGCTTCGCCCGTGGCCGACACCGGCCGCATCTGAAGAACGACCGTGTTGTCCCCCGATCCGGCGAGCGGCCGCAATTCCAGCCGCTGCGCCCGGATCGCGGCCGAGTCCGACACATCCCAGTCATGGGTCGCCGCCTGGACGAGCGACTGCAATTCCAATTCAGCGTCGGCCCGGCGGGCGGGGTCGGGCTCGAGCTTGTTGGCGATATTGCTCCAGGATGTCTCACTTCCGGCGAAGCCCACGTCGATGCCACTGTAGACCTTGGCAATGGCGGAGAAGAACACGCGCTCCACCGCCGCCCGATCCAGGAAGTCACGGTTCTTGTCAAGGAACTCGAGACGGTCGATCCGGGCATTCTTGAGCGCCATCTGGGTGCGGTCTTCCTTGTCGCTGATGTAGATCACCGGGATGCGCTCAGCCAGGCGCTGGCCGAGCGCAATGCCGCTCGCCCGTTGGTCGCCATCCTCAAAGAACACATCGACGAAGGCGAAATAGATATCCTCGTCTTCGAAAAGCGCCATGGCCTCCGCCTCGGTGGCCGCTTCACGCGCCACATATTCCTTCGGCAGGAAGCGCCGGACCATTTCGCGGTCATCGGCCGAATCATCCGCGATCAAAACACGTTTTGGCGAGAGGATAGTCATTGCCTTGGGAGTTTCCATCAGTCATCCAGCGTCCTGGGCAGGCGCAGGGTGAAACGCGTCGATTGAACGGCCGGTTTGGGCAACTCCAGAATGCCCCCGAGCAGGGTCGGCACCTGGCGGGCGACGATCCACAGGCCTCGTCCGCGCCCAACGTCGCGCGGGCTGGCCATCGGGGCCTTGTCATTCAACGCATCCAGTGTCGGACGCGGGAGCGGCGTTGGGTTGTCGATCGTGAGCAGCGCATCGCCCGACAGCGGATCGCGTCCAATATCGATCGAAATGCGGGCATGCGGATTGCCGCTTTCGGCCTCGGCCGCGTTTGTCAGCAACTCATACAGGATCCAGCGCAACACGACGGGCCGGGTCGAGATCTCCAGCGCCGCGGCCGTCACGGGCAGCAGGTCAATCCGATCGACTTCACCGTGCATGCTCCGCCAGTCTTTGACACATTCCCTGACCCATGCGCCGAGCTCGACCGGTTCGATTTGCTTGAACCTGCGATAGATCAGCCGGCTCTGGGCCTGAGCGGCTTCGACGGCGATTCGATCCAGGTGCTTCAATGCGTCAGCGGCTTCCGCCACACCCGTCGCGTGGGTCAACGATTCAATCGCCCATTGCGCGTTGTTGCGAATCACCCGCATGCGCCGATTCCACTGATGGGTTTGTTCAGCTTCGATCAACTCGTAGTCTTCAACCCGCAGGCTGTTCGCGAGCTGGCCGCGCAAACGCTGGCGTTCGGCGTTGATCAACACGCTGGTGCGCTCGGCGATCACGGCCAGCAGCGGCAGATTTCGACGCTCGGCGCTGCTGATCCGGCGGGGCGTCGTCCAGGCCAGCACCAGCAGCAGGCCATCGCCAATCGCGCACCAGACTGATGCTTGCGCCCCGGCAGCATGGTGGGCGGCGCAGTCGGGCAGCCCGTAATGTTCCCTGGCCAGCAACTCGCGTTCGGCGTATTCAACATAGGCCGTTCGATCACCCAATGCCGCTTCACGGATGCGCGGACAGGCGCGCGCCAACGCAGCCGCAAGCGACGGATCATTACCGGCCACAACGTTTTGTGGACGCCCGCCCGCAACAGCCAGCAGCGCCGCGCTATCCGGAAAGCGCTCCCGCCGCCAGTCATAGGCGTCCAGTTTGAAGAACGCCCGGAGCTGGTCGAGGAGCGCCGCATACAACGCGTCGTCGCTGACGGGCTCAAGCAAACGCGTCAGGGCCACATTCAGCTGGGCGGTCAGATAACGCCCGCGCTCCAGGCTTTCGTACTGGCGGGCCTTGTCAAGAATATTCGCCGACCGTTCCGCAATTCGATCGAAAATCCTCCGCTCGCGCCGGTTGAAGCCGGTCGCGGCGGTGGTCTGAAACGAGATCACGGCCCGCGGCGAGACCCGCGCAGGATCCCCCAGCGGCAGACTGACGATGGCGCGCACATCCGCGCCGGTGACGATCAGGGGCGTATAGCCGCGCTGTGAACGCCAGACGGGCCAATCCGGTATGTCCAGCGCGCCCGCGCGCAGGGCCTCATGAACCGGTCCCCAGCAAGGAATGTCTGGCGTGTAATAGGCGTAGGTCGGCTGACCCGCCAACAGGTCGCGCCCCGCCGCATCCCGACACACCCGAACCGTCACTTGGCGGCGGTCCGGTCCCGGGCCCCCGGGTGACGATTCCCATGTGCTGACAACAATGTGATCGACCGACGCCTTCATCGTCTTGAGGACGATGTCGGCCAGGCGCTCGGCTGCGGCCTGGTAGGTCAGGGGCTCTGTCCCCAGGGCGCTGATGGCGTCGAACATGGCGCGCTGCTCGGCCTCCTCTGCGGCGCGCAGGGCCAGGACAAGCTGAAAGACCATCGATGGCAGGGCGTCGAACTGCGCCTGCGTCACCGGCTCGTCGGCGAAAGGCTTGTCGAGGACAAGCACACCCAGCAAGCGATCGCCTTCACGCAACGGCACGATCAGGACGGGATTGGCGGGCCGCCTGGGCGCGCCCTCCAGCGTCATGAGCGCGCCGAGTTGGGATGCCGCCAGATCACTTGGGCGGCAGAGCGTGATATTGCCATCCTCGAGCGCGCGCTTCAGCAAAGGATCCGCTCGCCAATCGACCAGGCTGAAGGTCCGGGTCTCGACAGAGAGGGGTGTCAGCGCACCCGGCGGGGGAGCGCCAATAGGCGATGACCTCAGCAGCGCCAGGGTTCGATCGAGACTCTGTGGCGCCTGCTTCCAGGCGCTTTCCTGATCGATTTGGTTGTGATAACCGATGGCATCCAGGCCGTCGAGCCGCGACGGCCCCGCAGCGCGCAGAAGCGCGGCCCGGTTGAACCGCAACCCGAACCCTCCGGTAATGGCGGTCAAAATCAGCCATTGCGCCCGGGCTGGACCAATGCCGTCACGGGCAAGACCGGCCTGGGCTTCGCGCTGCGCCTGGTTCAGATCCGCGCCGCTTACCGCCTGCGCTTCAAACGCGACGATCTCGCGGAATACGGATGACAGCGCCTTCTGCCAGCGGTCCTCATGATCATGTTGAGCATGGCCGCCGGCGTCATCGGCCTGGCTGAAGGCGCTGACCGGAATGATCACGGCGCCATACGGCTGCGCATCCAGGCTCA
>JAGOCU010000204.1 GCA_017998555.1 Thermoflexales bacterium | reverse complement strand
GCAGGTCGTCTTCGGTGTAGTCGAAGCGGCGCAGGTCCTCGAGCGGCAGGTAGATCCGGCCCCGGCGCAGGTCCTCGCCCACGTCGCGCAGAATGTTGGTCAATTGCAGGGCCACGCCCAGGTCGATGGCGGCCGGCTCATAGGTGTCGAACAGCCGCGCGTCGTCGCCGCGCATGCCGATCACCCGCATCGAGATCAGACCGACCGTGCTGGCGACCAGGTAGCAATACTGGCGCAGCTCGCCCCAGGTCTCGTAGCGATTGACCTGCAGATCCATTTCGCAGCCGTCGATGAGCTCCTCGGCATAGCGATTGGGCACGGCATAGCGCTCGCGCGTGTCGGCCCAGGCCAGGAGTACCGGGTCGGTCTGAATGCCCGATCCGCGCCGGGCGGCCAGCCGCCATTCCTCGAGGCTGCTCAACTGGATGGTTGGAACATCGACCAGATCATCGGTGGTGCGGCAGAAGGCATAAAAGGCCCGGATGGCCCGCCGGCGATCGGCCGGGAGAAAGCGGGTGCTGAAATGGAAGGATTTGGAATGAGATTCGGTGATGTCCTCGCAGCGGGCGTACGCCTCGTCGAGGCCGTGGCCGGTGGCGGCCCGCGGCCGGACCCGGCCGGGCAATCGAAGGGGATTCGCGCTCAGCGTCCGCCGGAACATTGATCGGCATTGTAGTCGGCGGGGTTAGAGGTTCCTGAGTAAGGATTGTATAAGGTTTTACTACACCTGGCGCGTGCAAATTGTGCGCGAGAAGCGATGTGCCGCGGCTTCGCCGCGGCACATCGCTTCTCGCAAATTCCTGGGTTAGCCCCGCGGGGTCCGCCGGAAGCGCGGCAACTTGATCGCGCGCAGCCGCCCCAGACCGAACACCCGGGCCTTCACCCAGGCTTTTTGCAGCTCGAGCCGGGCCGTCTTCCAATAGGTTTCCGCGTCCATCTCCGAACGGATGTCGGCCTTGGCTTTCCCGCTGAAGCGCTCTTCGACATACATCGTCGTCAGTTTGCGGATGGGATCGGCCGCGCTCGGCGCGCGTTCGGACACTAGATCGGCCTGTTCATACGGGGTGTGTTCGCCGCCAATGCCGAGCCAGGTCGCCCAGCGGCTGAGCATGTAGTAGGCCTTGCGGACCGGTGGCAGGTTGGCGATCCCGCGCGATTCAGCCAGGCGCAATCCGAGCCAGCCCAGCAGCGCCAGGGCGATCAGCCCGAGCAGCCAGGGCACGGCCGGGGCCGCGTTGTTGAAGATGTCCTCGATCCCGGTGACAAGATCCGCCAGCGGCGCGAAGGCGCCAAGACCCTCGCGGCGGGCTTTGCGCAACGAGTCGATTTCATCTTCCTGCTCGTCTTCCCGGTCGCGCGGGATGCTGGGGTTGGGCTCAAAGTCGGTGCTGGGGACGCCCGCAAACTGCTCGGGTGACGAGCGATCCAGCTCGGGCTGGCCGGCCGTGGGTTCGAACTCGATCCAGCCATAGTTCGGGAAATACACTTCGGGCCAGGTGTGGCTGTCGCTCACCTTCACGTGATAGACGCCGATGTCCTGATCGGGTGTTTCCTGATCGACCGAGCCCACCGCATAGCCGGTTGAGACCCGGGCGGGCACGCCGACCGCGCGCAACATCATCGCCATGGCCGTGGCGTAGTAGTTGCAATAGGCCCGGCGGGTGGTGAAGATGATGTAGTCGCTCGCTTCGACGCCCGGCGGCGGCGCTTCGAGCTGGTCGTCGTAGACGATGTTCGTGCGCAGCCAGGTCTCGATCGCCTTGGCCTTGTCGTAGGTGTTGGTGTAGCGCTGGGTGATGCCGATCGCCGTGCGTTTGACCCGATCCGGCACCTGGGTGGGAACGGCGAGGTATTTCTGCTGCATCTCGCGCGAAAGCGGCGCGGCCGGCGCTTCCTGGAGTTCCTTGTCGGTCGCCACGCTCAGCGCTCCGACCGCGTCATAGCGGTTGCCGGGGAGCAGCGGGACCGGCACCTTGAGCTGCAACAGGTCAAAGCCGCCGTCATCGTAGCGCCGGAACTTGGCCTGGGTGGGCACGCCCACCCGCAGGGCCTGGCCCGGCATATAGACGCTGTCGCTGCCGCGCAACAGCGCGACCGACACCTTGAGCGTGTCGCGGCCCAGAAACTCGGGCAGTTGCAAGTTCTGATCATTGGCCGCCAGATCGCGGGTGCCGGTGAAACTGCTCGTCCAGGTCGCCCCATCGTAGAAGTCGTAGCTGACCGCCCGCCAGTAGTAGCGGTAGTTGATCGGGGCGGTGATATCCATCACCGGATCGGGCGGCAGGTTGCGCGGCCCGCCCAGGGTGAATGATGACGCGTAGTAGTCAGTCGGGCGGATGTTGTAGTTCTTGAGGTTGGAGAACAACCGGTTCCAGCGCGCCATCAGCTCGCCATAGGGCCCGCTCGCGGCGGTGAAGAAGTCGACCGCCTGAGGCGACGAGGCCATGTCCGGGACGACCTTGCCCGCCATCAGCGCGACCATGCCGAGGCCGATCGCCGCCGCGCTGAAGGTGACCCGCAATCCGCGGGCCACCCGGACATGATCGCGCGTCCAGGACTCCTCGCGATCGGCCAGATACGAGTGGGCGAGCAGGGTCAGCGCGCACACAACGTAGATGATCATGTACCAGGACATATCCCGGTTGCCGCCGTAGTAGAAGACGTTCGAGAACAGGGTTACCCCGGCGGGCAGCAGGACATGCCAGATCCGCCGGTTGCGAAACGAGTACCAGGCTGCCGAGTAGCCCAACAGCCAGAACAGCGCGCTGAGGAGCAGGACGAACATCACGGTCTCGCGGCTGGTGCCGTTGCTGGCCGCCGCGCGCGTCCAGTCGATCATGCGTTCGGCCAGCGAGAACACCCGCCCGCGCCAGTCCAGGGTCTGATCGACGCTCGAGTGGGTCGCCCCGATGATGGTCAGGGTGAAAATGCCATAGATGGCGCTGGCGATATGGGCCGTCCAGCCGTTGAAACTGCTGAACGCCAGAGCGGCGCCGGCCAGCAACCCAAAGGTCATCGCCCAGAAGGCCACACCCAGCCCGGCCATCCATTCCGCGGTCGACACCGCGCTGGACACGGCCGACAACATGAGGAACAGGACGAACAGGGTGAACAAGTCGTTGCGCTTCATGGGTTGTTGATTTTGGATTCAGGCGTGCTGATCACTATACGTGCGGGCAGGCCGTTTCGGTCGCCGCCTCCCGGACGATTTCCCTCCGAACCGGCTGGTTCGGTTCCCGCCAGGCTCGGGAGGCTACAGCATGTCCCGCCCGTCTGAATGGCGTCCGGAGTCCCGCTAAGCGAAAACCAAGAAAGCCCCCTCGCCGGGGGCTTTTTTACCTGGGAATGCGCGCCCAGCGGCCCGAAGGGCCGCTGGGCGCGCATTCCTTATATATGAATCGGCAGCCCTTCGATCCCATGAGCGGCTTCCATCAGGGTCTCGCTCAGGGTCGGGTGGGCGTGCACCGCGTCTGCGATCTGGTCCGGGGTGAGCTCGGCGCTCTTGGCCAGGACGAACTCGGGCAGCAGCTCGGTTACATCCGGGCCGACCAGATGGGCGCCCAGGATCTCGCCGTATTTCTCGTCGGCCACGATCTTGACAAAGCCATCCCGGTTGTTGAGGGCCAGCGACTTGCCATTCGCGCTGAGCGGGAACTTGCTCACCTTGACCGCATAGCCCTGCTCGCGGGCCTGCGCCTCGGTGAGCCCCATGCTGGCCACCTGCGGCACGGTGTAGGTGCAGCGCGGCATGGCGTTGTAGTCCAGCCGGTTGATCCGGCCCTTGTACAGCCCCAGGCTCGCCGCAATTGACTCGGCGGCGATTACGCCCTGGGCCGAGGCGACGTGGGCGAGCGCAAGCTTGCCGGTGATGTCGCCGATGGCGTAGATGCCCGGCACATTCGTGGCCATGTGATCGTCGGTGCTGACCATCCCGCGCTTGTCGAGGGTCACGCCCACCGTCTCCAGCCCGAGGCCGCTGGTGTTGGGGATGACGCCGGCCGAGATCAACAGCCAGTCGGCCGTCATCGTCGTCACCGTCCCGGCATCGTTGACCTTCAACGTAACGTTCTCAGGCGAGGCCACGGCCGATTCGATCTTCACCCCGGCCAGGGTCTGGATGCCCGCGCGCTGGAAGGACTTCTTGACCTCGGCGCTGACCTCTTCGTCCTCGTTGGGGAGGATGCGCGGCAGCACTTCAAGGACGGTGACCTGGGTGCCATAGGCATGGAAGACATAGGCAAATTCCATCCCGATCGCGCCCGCGCCGATGACGATCATGCTCTTGGGCGCGCTCTGGGCCTCGAGAATCTGGCGATAGGTGAACACCCGCCGGCCGTCGGGGATGAGATCGAACAGCGTGCGCGGCTTGGCCCCGGTGGCCAGGATGACGTGCTTGGCGCTCACCCGAGTCTCCTCGCCGCGGTTCATGACCGAGATCTCGTCGGGGGCGACCAGGGTGCCCTCGCCCTTGACCACGGTGACCTGGTTTTTGCGCATCAGGAATTCGACGCCCTTGACCAGGCGATCGGAGACCTGCCGGCTGCGCTTGTAAGCCGCGTGATAGTCCACCCGCAGGTTGTCAAACGTAAAGCCGTAGTCCTTGCCCTCGCTGAGCAGTTCGACAACTTCGGCATTGCGGATCAGGGCTTTGGTCGGGATGCAGCCCCAGTTCAGGCAAATCCCGCCGAGATTGTCGCGTTCGATGATGACGACCTTGAGGCCGAGTTGGGCGGCTCGAATGGCGGCCACATAACCGCCGGGACCGGCGCCGAGCACGGCGACATCGTACTTGGTCGCGGCCTTGGTGACGGATG
>JAGOCU010000203.1 GCA_017998555.1 Thermoflexales bacterium | reverse complement strand
GACGAGAGGCAAGGCGATCAAGGCGATTCGGTTGTTCATGGTTCGTCTAGACGGATGAGTTTGGCGGCGCTTCCGGACCGGCCTCGCGCCGGGTGTGGATGCACAGCAGAAAGCCTGTTCCCAGGCGGATGGTGGCGCGGGCCGAGTACATCTCATTGCTCACCCCGCGGGCGGGTCCAACCCGCAGCGCCTCGTTGCGCAGCGGATAGGCCAAACCGGAAGTCACGATTCCCGCGGCCTCGCCCAGAGGCAGCAGCGACACGGTATCCCCGGGCTGGCCGTCCAGGGTGAGCGTCTCTGGGCCGCGCAGGACGGACAGTGTTTCAGCCCCGCCCGCCAGCCGTCCGCGGCCGCCTGACAGGCCGGGCAGGGCCAGCAACATGGCGTTGGCCAGGGTGTGATCGAGCCGCCCGCCCAGCCCGCCCAGGACGACGATGTCAGTCGCGCCGTCGATGAGCGCGCGCCGCAGCGCCAGTTCCAGATCGGTCTCGTCCTTCTTGCGGGGATGGCGTTCGAGCGCGGCCCCGGATGCGGCCAGGGCGGCGAGTTCAGACTCGCTCAGCGAATCGAAGTCGCCGACGACGAGGTCGGGCTTGAGCCCGGCGGCGAGGGCGGCCCGTCCGCCGCCATCGGCGCAGATCAGGCGGTCTGCCGGCCGAAGCCAGCGGGCGAGGTCGGCGGGCGTGGGGGGCGCGCCATTGGCGATGATGATCGTGCGCATGTTCACTCGAAACAAAAACGCCCTTCACGGATCATCGTGAAGGGCGCCGAGTGCGACATAGGCGACTTGCGGTCGCTTTTCTCCCTACGCTGGCATGATCCAGATCAGGTGCAGCCGGCGGTGAGGCCGGCCAGGGTCGGCGCTGGATTGAGCGCCCTCTCAGCCCGCGTCCGCGGACTCCCCGGTTTTTGATTGTCGGTCGATTATAGGGGCATCGCGCCGACTCGCCTGGTGTTTTCACACAAGGCGACTCGGCGCGTGTTCCCCAGTCCGTCCCCGTTACGGGCCAGTCGTGATTGTCAACTCCCAGCCCAGGGCAATCGATCCGCTGTCGCTGGAGGCGTCGTCGACGACATACAGCTTCCAGGCGCCGTTCGGGCTTGCGCCGCTGAACGCGCTCAAAGCCGTGGCATACGGGCTCGCGGGCGCCGGCGATGCGAACGTGTCGCCCGTGCCGTAGTTGATGGGCTTGAAAGTGCCGGCCGTGAGAGGACCGCTGTTTGCAATCGTCCCGGCCGCTGCGTCGTCAAAGACGACGGTGATGCCGCTGACATTGGCGGAGCCGCCGGCGTCGCTCAACAGGAGCAGCTTGGCGCCACTGGGACTGACCAGCAGGATGTCCAGATCATCCGGATAGGTGTGGGTGAGACCTTTCAGCCGCACGATAACTTTGGTGACATTGCCGCTCATGCCAGCGACGTTGATCGCGCCACCATAAGGCGTGGCGTTGCCCGCCGACGGGATGGTGACTGCGCCCGTGCTGGCGAAGGTCATGGTTCCCCCGGTTACGGGCGTGCTGGTTGGGGTGCGTGTGGGCGTCGCGGTTGGAGTGTTGGTGGGCACAGGCGTGTTCGTTGCCGTGGGTGTATTGGTCGGCAACGGCGTGTTCGTCGCCGTCGGCGTATCGGTCGGCAACGGCGTGTTCGTCGCCGTCGGCGTGTCCGTGGGCGTATTGGTGGGCAAAGGCGTGTCCGTCGGCAATGGTGTGTTCGTCGCCGTTGGCGTATCCGTCGGTGTATTGGTCGGCAGCGGTGTGTCCGTCGGCAGCGGGGTATTCGTCGCCGTCGGCGTGTCCGTCGGCAGCGGCGTATTCGTCGCCGTCGGCGTGTCCGTCGGTGTATTGGTCGGCAGCGGCGTATCCGTCGGCAGCGGCGTATTCGTCGCCGTCGGCGTGTCTGTCGGTGTATTGGTCGGCAGCGGCGTATGCGTCGCTGTCGGCAGTGGTGTATTCGTCGGTGTCGCCGTGGGCGTGCGCGTCGGGGTCGAAGTTGGCGTGGGCGTCATGGTCGCAAGCGGTGCCGTCACCGTGAGGAAGACCGAGCTGACCGGCCCCCAGTTGTTGCCAATGTCCTTCCCGCGCACATACAAGCTGTGCCGCCCAACGCTCAAGCCCGTCGTGTTGACCGAAATCGTCGCGTTTTCGCTGGTCGCGTTCCACGCGCCGTCGCTGGGGTTCATCGCGTTGGCGACCGCCCCGGCGTCCCAGGGTGGCGTATCGACGTAGTACTCGGCCGCGGCCACATTTTGCCCGGTTGGATTGGGCCGGCCCGTGCCGCCACTCGTGCCGTACGCGGCGTCGTTGGCGTTGGCCGACAGCGTCACAGAGGCACCCTGGGCGACCGTGCCGCTGCTGACGGCGACATTGCCGGTTGTCGGGCCCTGGCCCATCGTGTAGGGCTGCCGGGCTGCCTTGGCGGCGTACAGCAGGGCGGGCCGGTTCAGCGGCCAGAAGGTGCTGTCGACGCAGGAATAGGCGGGCGTGAAACCGCTGCAGGTTCCGCTCGAGGGTCCGATCTCAAACTCGTACGCTGGCACGCCCAGCTTGCCATAGACCCAGTCGTAACTGTTGCCGCTGGTGCCATACAGGATCTCATCGCTGGTCCCCGTCTTGTAGGCGTTGTAGTAGGCCATCCGGAAAGCGATTGAGCGCAGGCCCGCATCATCGGGGGCGTAGCCCTGGGTCAGCGCCTGGCCATAGGGCATGATGATCATGTTGGAGGCGCTGTGCAGCGAAAGGAACAGACCGCGCGTGCTTGTTGACGCCGGATCATTGCGGCCGGGTCCTTTTGTGTCGGCGAACAACTGCGACCAGAGCGACTCGAGACCCTGTTGCTCGGGCTCGCTGGCCGGTCCCGTGCCGCGATAGGTCTGATCACACACGGCGGTGCTGGCGCCAATCGTGCCATAGTTGTCGGTGCTGGAGTTGCGATTCAGGTCGACCCCATCCTGATTGCTGCTGGTCGGCGGATTTGAGCAGTTCCCCGTGTCGCGGGCCGTCTTGCGCTGCAGATACGGGCTGTTTCCGCCGCTCTCGACGATCTGGCGGCCATCCGGATTCACGATTGGAATCACCCAGATTTCGCTGCTGTTCAGCAGCGTCGTCACGTCCGGATCGACGTTGTAGCTCTGGACCAGATAGTCGATCCAGCGATAGGCGACCTCGGCTGTGGTGAGTTCGCGCGCGTGCAGCGCCGCCTGCACAACAAAACGCGGTTTTGGCGCGCTGGGCGTGAGCGCGCAGTCGCCCGCCTGACGATTGGTGATGCAGACCGCCTTCAGGTCGTAACCGCCCTGACCCAGGGTCTTTTTCATTGAATCGCCATAGTCGACAAGGGCGGCCAGGCTGGGGTAGGTGGCGACCACGCTGTCCAGATGGGCGTAGTGTTCGACAACGGTGCGATAGCCACTGTAGAACGTGTCCACACCGGCGGCGCGCGCTTCAGCCCCAAAGGCGGGCAAGGGCGACAGCTCGCGCTCGATTTCGACCTTGAAGCCCGCTTTTTGCAGGCGGTCCATGACGCTGATGTCGCCGATCACCAGGAGGTAATTGGGGCCCCGGTCCTCGAGCAGGTCCCAGCCGCCATCGACCAGAAAATGCTCGTCGGCGTGGCTTGTGACAAATACGCGCAGGATGCGCAACGTGCTTTCCTCTTTCCCTGATCTAACGGTAGGAAGCGAGTCGCGATCTCCGCCGTCGCCCAGGTGCGCGGTGGCAACCAGGGCCGGCCCTGCGAGGCCGGCATTGGCGCCGATCATGACGGCCACCGTGATGAGACGCCGAACTGCTGTTTTGATATTCATATTGCCCCCAGTCAACAAATCCAATGCCTTTGCACTATAGGTCCGGATGCGTGTGCGGTCAATACGAAGAAACATCATGTCTTCTATCCTGAAATCGCTCTAGAAGGCAGTCATAAAATCGGTCGCGAGACCGCAATCCCCGCGTTTCGCGCGAGGATTGCGGTCTCGTTGGATGCAGCTCGGACAGTCTCGAGGCATCCGTTGCTTTCCCGCGAGCGTGCCTGATAATGGAGGCGTGTGAGCGCGCCAAACGCGCGCGCCATGGCAGGAGGCGCCCAGTGTGGAAGCGGCAATTTGCTGTCGGTTGTGACGTCGGCTGCGCCGACATCAGGCCGGATTTCCGGCTCAATCCGGTGGCGCATCCGGCGCCAGATTCGGTCTCAGTCATCCTGATCTCTGAAGCGGTGTCGGCGACGCCCGAGGATGATTACGACGGGGGCCCGGCGGCCCTTTTCGCGCGCACGACGGTATTGGCTTTTCAGGATGCCGGCGCGCGGGTCGAGTCGCTCGACGATGTCGTGGGCCTGGGGGTATACATCACCAGCGCGGTCAAGTGCCCGAAGCTTGGCTACGGCCTTAAGCCTGCAACCATCGACGCGTGTTCGCGTTTGCTTGAGCAGGAGCTCGCCCCGTTCAAGCGCGCCAAAGCGATCTTGTTGATGGGCGATGTCGCGATCCGCGCTTTGAACAGCATCGCCCGGCGGGCCGGGGAGCCCCGGGTGATTCCTGCGATATCGACCTACAAACTGCGCGATCAGGCTTTCTTTTTTCGCGGGATGCGGGTCTTTCCCTCCTACCTGCAAGCGGGCCCGAGCTTCTTCATCGAGAAGAGCAAGCGCCGAATGATCGCCGAGGATATCGCGGCAGCGCTGCGCCTGACGGGCTGGCGGCCCCCGGCGGGTGGGCAGGCGCAGCGACCACTGGAGAGGATGACATGAATGCGCCCATTTCCTGGCTGCTCGAAGGCGACCCCTGGGTCGTGTACCGGACCCGGATGGACCTGCTCGGACAATCCGAAAGA
>JAGOCU010000011.1 GCA_017998555.1 Thermoflexales bacterium | reverse complement strand
GTGCCCCTGCCGACCCGGATCGAGCGCTACACCGTGCGCCGATCGCCGTTCATCGACAAGGATTCGCACGAGCATTTCGAGATCCGCACGCACAAGCGGCTGATCGACGTGCTTGATCCGGATTCAAAGACGATTGACACGCTGATGCGGTTGAACCTGCCGGCGGGCGTCGACATCGAGATCAAGCTGTAGAGCGCAGCGCGCTGCAACCGCTTTCGGGCGGCCCGGCGGGCGAAACACTGACATGAAGAAGATTATTGGACGCAAAGTGGGGATGACACAGCTCTTCGATGAGAAGGGCAATGTCATGGGCGCAACGGTGATTGAAGCCGGCCCCAACTACGTGACCCAGGTCAAGACCCTGGAGAAGGACGGCTACAACGCCGCCCAGCTCGGTTTTGGCGAGGTCCGCAAGAAGGGCGCGCTGACGCGCGGCGAGCTCGGCCATCTGGGGCAGCTCAAGCCGAACGAGAAGCATCCCAATCGCCGCGCGCTGGAAGGCGTGCCGCCGCTCAAGCGCCTGATCGAGGCGCGCACCAAGAAGCCGACCGAACTCGTTGAGGGCGGCACGGTCAAATGCGATGTCTTTGCCGTGGGCGAGTATGTCGACGTGGTCGGGACCATGAAGGGTCGCGGCTTCGCCGGCAACATCAAGCGCCACGGGTTCCATCGCCAAAAGAAGACCCACGGCGCCTCGGACCGCGAGCGCGCGCCTGGCTCGATTGGCGCCGGCACCACGCCGGGCCGGGTCGAGAAGGGCCAGAAAATGGCCGGCCACTACGGCAACACGCAGAAAACATCGTCGCACCTCAAGGTGCTGATGGTGGATCCAGAGCGCAATCTGATCGCTGTTGCCGGCGCCGTGCCGGGGGCCAATGGCGGGATCGTCGTGATTCAGGAGGGGCGCAAGCAGTAAACCCTGCGCGCGCTTCCGCCTCCGGGCGGGAGCGATGCGATGCGCTAAAGGCGAAATGAAAGTAGCACTACGCAACCTGGCCGGTGAAGAACTGGGCGAAGTCGAGTTGAACGCGAAGGTCTTTGAGGCCCCGGTCAGCCAGCCGCTCATGCACCAGGCCTATCTGCGCCAAATGGCGAACGCCCACCTGGGCACCCACAAGGCCAAGACTCGGGCCGAGGTCGATCGCACGACCAAGAAGCTCTTCAAGCAGAAGGGCACGGGCAATGCCCGCCAGGGCAGCCGCAAGGCCCCGCATCATCGCGGCGGCGGCGTGGCTTTTGGCCCGGTCGTGCGCTCGTACAACGTTGATATGCCGCGCAAGATGCGCCTGGCCGCTGTGCGCAGCGCGCTGTCGCAGAAGGCCGCGGACCAGCAGATCATCGTCGTCGACACGCTCGAGATGGCCGCCCCAAAGGCGCGCGATCTGAACATGGCGCTGCGCAAACTGGGCACCACCCGCCCGT
The DNA here is from genome assembly GCA_017998555.1 of Thermoflexales bacterium. GTDB lineage: Bacteria > Chloroflexota > Anaerolineae > J036 > Brachytrichaceae > Brachythrix. The sequence goes on along the minus strand of JAGOCU010000011.1, from coordinate 16,837 downwards.
TGATTGTGCTGGGCGGCCGGAATGTCAATGTTGAGAAGTCGGTGGCGAACCTGCCCAACGCGCAGTCGCTGCAGGCCAACTATCTCAATATCCGCGATATCTTCATCTGCCATCAGCTGGTGATCGACAAGGACGCGCTCGGCAAGATCGACGCGTGGCTGGGTCAGGAGTAAGCGATGCATCCGTATCAGGTTCTCCTCAAACCGCTCATCACCGAGAAGACCCAGTGGCAGGCTGGCTACGAGCAGCCGCAGTACTGTTTCGCCGTGGATCCCAAGGCCAACAAGGCCCAGATCAAAGAGGCGGTTGAGCTCGCCTTCAACGTCACAGTCACCCGGGTCAATCTGCTGGTCATGCCCGCCAAGCGCAAGCGCAACCCGCGCACGCGTGGCGCCACGCAGAACCAGATCACGCGCGTTTCGCAGTGGAAGAAAGCGGTGGTCCAGGTCAAAGCAGGCAATCGAATCGCGCTCTTCGAAGGAGTGGCGTAATCCATGGGGATCAGAAAATTCCAACCCACGACACCGAGCCGGCGCGGCATGGCGCTGGACGATTACAGCGACATCACCGCCAGCGAGCCTGAGAAGTCGCTTGTTACCGATCTGCGCAAGAGCGGCGGGCGCAACTTCCGCGGCAAAGTCACCGTCCACCATCGTGGCGGCGGCGAAAAGCGGGCGTATCGCATCATCGACTTCAAGCGCGACAAGTTCGGCGTGCCGGCCCGCGTGGCGACGATCGAATACGATCCGAACCGCTCGGCCCGCATTGCGCTGCTCTTCTACGCGGACGGCGAGAAGCGCTACATCATCGCTCCCATCGGCCTGAAGGTCGACGACATGATCACCAGCGGCCCAACCGCTGAGGCCAAGGTCGGGAACGCGTTGCCGCTGGCCAACATGCCGGTCGGCACGATGATTCACAATATCGAGCTTCGTCCGGGCAAGGGCGGCCAGATGGTCCGCTCAGCCGGCGTCGGCGCGCAGTTGCTGGCCAAGGAAGGCGAGTACGCCACCGTGCGTCTGCCCAGCGGCGAAATGCGCCTGGTCCTTCAGCGCTGCATGGCCACGGTCGGGCAGGTGGGCAACACCGACCACGGCAACATCAAGCTCGGCAAAGCCGGCAAGAAGCGCCATCTCGGCATTCGGCCGACGGTTCGCGGCACCGCAATGAGCCCGCGTGACCATCCGCACGGAGGCGGCGAAGGCCGCACCCCGATCGGTCTGCCCGGTCCGCGCACACCGTGGGGCAAGCCTGCGCTTGGGCGCAAGACGCGCAACAACAAGCGCACCAACGTCATGATTGTGCGCCGGCGCAAATAAGGAGATAGGACGTGTCAAGGTCACTCAAGAAAGGCCCGTTCGTTGACCCAAAGCTGCTGAAGCGGATCGAGGGCATGAACACCAAGAGCGAAAAGAAGGTCGTCAAGACCTGGTCGCGCGCATCCACGATCTTCCCGCAGATGGTGGGGCACACGATCGCCGTCCATGATGGGCGGCGCCATATTCCGATCTACATCACCGAGAATATGGTCGGCCACAAACTGGGCGAATTTGCCCCTACGCGAACCTTCCGCGGGCACGTCGCCAAGGAAGAGAAGACAGCGGGAGCGGCGGCTTAATATGTCAACCAGACTGGCTTCCAAAGTCGGCCCTCAGGCCGCGGTCTCGATCTCCAGGGACATCCCGATCTCCGCGCAGAAAATGCGCCTGGTCGCGGATCTCGTGCGGGGCAAGAAAGCGACTGAGGCGATCTCCCTGTTGCGCTTCACGCCAAAGGCAGCGGCGGAGCCGATCAGCAAGGCGATCGCTTCGGCCGTGGCAAACGCGGTTGAGAACAAGCAGATGAGCGCCGACGATCTGATCGTGAGCGCGATCACCGTCGACGGGGCGCCCCTGCGCCAGTGGCGGCGCTTCGCGGCCCGCGGGCGCTTCCGCCCGATCATTCGCCGCAGCTCGCACGTCAGCGTTGTGGTCTCGGAGAAGGAATCGGAGTAACCGATACGGCGCGGGCTGTCGCGCCGAAGGCAACACACATGGGACGAAAAGTACATCCTTACGGCTTCCGGATCGGGATCATTCGCGACTGGAAGAGCAAGTGGTTTGCGCCCAAGCGCGACTACACAAAGCTCCTGAAAGAGGACTATGACCTGCGCAAGTATCTGATGCGCGAGATGGAGAAGGCCGGGGTGAGCGACATCATCATCGAGCGCTTCCCGCCGAATCAGTTGCATGTGACCGTGCACACCGCCCGGCCGGGCGTGGTGATCGGGCGCAAGGGCGCGGCGGTCAAGAGCCTGCGCGAGGGGATCGAGCGCCTGACCAGCAAGAAGGTCAAGCTCGACATCAACGAGATCACCAAGCCCGACCTGGTGTCGGCCCTGGTGGCTGACAACATCGCCCAGCAGCTCGAGCGCCGTATCCCGCACATGCGGGCGATGCGCAAGGCCGCTCAGGCGACGATGCAGCGAGGCGCCCTGGGCGTCAAGATCGAAGTGGCCGGCCGGCTCAACGGCTCGGACATGAAGCGCACCGACAAGGTCATGGAAGGCCGGATTCCCCGCAGCACGCTGCGGGCCGACATCGACTTCGCCCGCGGCGAAGCGCTCACGACCTTCGGCCAGATCGGTGTGAAAGTGTGGATCTACAAGGGTGACGTGCTGCCCGATCTGCCGCGCGAGGAACTCTCGCGGCCGTCGCGCACGCAGCAGGCGCCTGCGAAGGAACAGCGGTAAAAGAGGCAAATCATGTTGATGCCGAAAAGAGTGAAGTTCCGCAAGCAGCAACGCGGCCGGATGACCGGCAAGGCCAAGGGCGGCGTTGAAGTGACTGCGGGCGACTATGGCCTGCAGGCCATCGAACCGGGCTGGGTAACCGCCCGTCAGATTGAAGCCGTTCGGCGCGTGATCGTGCGCGAGATGAAGCGGCGCGGCAAGATGTGGATCCGCATCTTCCCGGACAAGCCGATTACGGCCAAGCCCGCCGAGACCCGGATGGGCAAGGGTAAGGGCTCCGTCGATCACTGGGTGGCGGTGATCAAGCCGGGCCGGGTCATGTTCGAGGTCTCGGGCGTGACCGCCGAGATCGCGAAGGTGGCGTTGGTCCAGGCTGCCTACAAGCTGCCGATCAAGGCCCAATTCGTGTCGAAGGACGCGCAGGGATAGCCGGAATGGTCGGAGATTCCCGAAGGCGCATCGTGAACACGATCGTCATCGGGAGTCCCTGATCGCGACAAGGAAACCATGGAAGCGAAGGAGATCGCCGGGATGCAGTCCCCCGAAATCAAGGCCAAGCTCGAGGATAGTTATCGCGAGCTTTTCAACCTGCGATTTCAGCGGGCGTCAGGTCAACTCAAGGATACGAATGGCATTCGACATGTGCGGCGGAATATCGCCAAGATGAAGACCATTCTGCGCCAGCGCGAACTGGCGGCCCAGTTGCAGGCGGCGGCGCAGCCGCTGGCTGGAGGTGCGAAATGAGCAGCGAAGATCGCCGCCGCCGGTTGACCGGCGTGGTAGTCAGCGACAAGATGGAAAAGACGATCGTCGTGAATGTGGAGCGCAGCATTCGGCACCCGCTCTACAAAAAGGTTCTGCGGCGCAGCAAGCGCTACCAGGCCCACGATGACACCGGAACGGCCAAGCAAGGCGACACCGTCGAGATCATCGAAACGAAGCCGATCAGCGCCAACAAGCGCTGGGCGCTCGTGCAGGTGATCAAGAAGGGAGACTAGCGATGATTCAGCAGGAATCTCGTCTGCAGGTTGCAGACAATACCGGCGCGAAGGAGCTGTTGTGCATTCAGGTGCGCGGCGGCGACCGGCGCCGCTACGGGGCCGTCGGCGATGTGATCGTGGCCACGGTGAAGTCGGCCAGCCCGACCGCCGATGTCAAAAAGTCGAGCGTCGTCAAGGCCGTCATCGTCCGGGTCAAGAAGGAGTATCGCCGCGCCGACGGGTCGTACATCCGTTTTGATGACAACGCGGCCGTGATCCTGGCTGAGGACGGCGAGAACCCGCGCGGGACGCGCATCTTCGGGCCGGTGGCGCGCGAACTGCGCGACCGCGGCTTCATGAAGATCATCTCGCTCGCGCCGGAGGTGCTCTGATGAAAATCAAGAAAGGCGATACCGTGATCGTGCTGAACGGCAACGATCGCGGCAAGCGCGGCGAAGTGGTGCGCACGTTGCCCGCCAAGAACAAAATCGTGGTGCGCGGGGTGAACGAGGTCGAGAAGCATCAGCGCCAGCGCTCGGCGAATCTGCGCGCGACCCAGACCGGCCTGGTCAAGGTGGAGATGCCCATCGACGTGTCGAACGTCAAGCTCATCACCCCCAGCGGCAAGGCCACCCGGGTGAACTATCTGATCGAAAACGGCGAGAAGAAGCGCTTTTCGAACAAGCATGACGAGGTCATTGGGTAGCCATGGCAGACCTTCACAAAAAATACGCGGATGAAGTCCGCCCGGCCCTCATCAAGCTGTTCGGTTATTCGAACGCGATGCAGGTGCCCAAGGTCGAGAAGATCGTCCTGAACAGCGGGATCGGGCGCGAGACGAACGACAACCCGAAGGCCGTCGACTTTGCGGTCAAGGATATGGCAGAAATCGCCGGCCAGAAGCCGGTGGTCGTGCTCGCGCGCAAGTCCATTGCCGCCTTCAAGCTGCGCGAAGGCCGCCCGGTCGGGGTAAAGGTCACCCTGCGCGGGGCCCGGATGTATGACTTCCTGGATCGCCTGGTCAATCTGGCGCTTCCCCGGATGCGCGACTTCCGCGGCGTGTCGCCGGACACCTTTGACGGGCGCGGCAACTACACGCTTGGCGTCAAAGAGCAGTTGATCTTCCCGGAGATCGAATACGACAAGATCGACAAGCTGCGCGGGCTCGAGGTTGTCATCGTGACGTCGGCCAAGTCCGACGATGAGGGGCGCGAGCTGCTTCGGCAGTTCGGCATGCCATTCGCAAAGCCAGGGAAATAAGGACGATAGGCCCGCTCTCCGCCGGACTGGCGAAGAACGGGCGAAGCTGAGACAAAACAATGGCCAAGACCTGTCAACTGTATCGAGAGCAGCGCCGCAAGTACAAGGTTCGCATCCGCAACCGCTGCATGGTGTCGGGCCGCGCGCGCGGCTATATGCGCAAGTTCGGTGTATCCCGCATCGTCTTCCGCGAGATGGCGCTGAGCGGACTCATCCCCGGCGTGCGCAAGGCGTCCTGGTAGGCGAAGGAGAAGCATGGTTTCGGACACACTGGGCGATATGCTCACCCGCATCAAGAACGCTTCAGCCGTCGGTCATCCGACGGTGGCAGTGCCCTCCAGCGCGCTCAATGCGCGCGTCGCCGAGATCCTCAAGGAAGAGGGTTATCTCGAGGCCGTCGCGGCGGTTGAGACCGGGCCGCGCAAGTCGCTGTCCCTGACGCTGCGCTATGTCGGCGAACGCCGCGGGCGCAAAGCGGTTGTGACAAATCTGCGCCGGATCAGCAAACCCGGCCGCCGGATGTATTGCGGCAAAGACGAAATTCCGCGGGTGCTCAACGGCATCGGTATCGCGGTCCTATCGACGCCCAAGGGCGTCATCACCGGCAACCAGGCCCGCCGCCTGGGCGTGGGTGGCGAAGTATTGTGTTACGTGTATTAGCCCTGCGGCCGCCTGCGGCCGCCGGCTACGAAGCGTAGAGGTAATCTATGTCCCGGATTGGAAAGATGCCCATCACGGTGCCCAAGGGCGTTGACATCAAAGTCGACGGCGCCACGGTCACGGTCAAGGGCGCGAAGGGCGAGTTGAAGCGAACCTTCGACCCGCGTATGACGATTAAAGTCGATGGCGGGGTGACCACGGTCGCCCGCGGTTCGGACGAGCGCGAACAGCGCTCGCTGCACGGCTTGAGCCGGTCGCTGCTCAACAACATGGTTGTGGGCGTGTCGGATGGCTTCAGCAAGATCCTCGAAATCACCCAGGACAGCGTGGGTTACCGCGCTGAGATGAAGGGCAAGGATCTCGAGCTCTTCCTGGGCTTTTCGCACACGGTGCACTTTCCGGCCCCGGCCGGGATCAGCTTCGCCACCGACACGAAGACGCGCCGGATCACGATCAGCGGCATCGACAAGGAACTGGTTGGCGAGACGGCCGCCCAGATTCGCAAGCTCCGCCCGCCCGAGCCGTACAAGGGGAAGGGCATTAAGTACATGGGCGAGGTCATTCGCCGCAAGGCGGGCAAGGCCGGCAAGACAGGCAAGGGCGCCAAGTAGGCGATGCCTGTGAGCGGGAAAGGGATTCAAGATGCCTAAACATACAGAAAACTCCAGGGAACGCCGCCGCCGCCGTGTGCGGGCCAAGGTGCATGGCACCCCTGCGCGTCTCCGGCTGAATGTGTTTCGCAGCAACGAGCACATGTACGCCCAACTCATTGACGATGTCGCCGGGCACACCCATGCCGCGGCCTCCAGCCTCGACCAGGCGATCAAGGACATGGGCAAGCTGACCAAGGTGCAGGAAGCATCCGCGATTGGCAAGCTCATCGCCGAGCGCGCGATGGCCAAGGACATCAAGAAGGTCGTCTTCGACCGCGCGGGTTACCTTTATCACGGGCGCGTCAAGGCTGTGGCCGATGGCGCGCGCGCAGGTGGTTTGGAGTTCTAGACCGCGCCTGCCGGCCCCGCCGGCGCGCGCACTGAGATGAACATGGAAAGAAGGCAGCAGTTCAACCGCGGCGACCGCCGCGACCGCCGCGGCGGGCCAGGCGGCCCGGGCGGGCCGTCGGATGGCAAGCCCGAGCTGGATACCAAGGTCGTTGATATTGCCCGGGTGGCCAAGGTCATCAAGGGCGGGCGTCGCTTTGCGTTTCGCGCGCTGTTGGTTGTCGGCGACAACAATGGCCACGTCGGTCTGGGCACCGGCAAGGCGCGCTCCGTGCAGGATGCCATCAAGAAGGCGACCGAGCGGGCGCGCAACAACATGCAGGCGATCAACATGCTGGACAACACGATCGCGCATGAGGTCCTGACCAAGCATGGCGGCGCGGTTGTGCTGCTCAAACCGGCCTCGCCCGGCACCGGCATCATCGCCGGCGGCGGCGTGCGGGCCGTGTTGCAGGCGGCCGGAATCAAGGACGTGCTGACGAAGCAGCTCGGATCTTCGAGCAAGCTGAACTCGACGTTCGCGACCCTGAAGGGTCTGCAGCAGTTGAAGAACATCAACGAAGAGGCCAAGCGCCGCGGCAAGGATGTCGCCGACGTTTCGCCATTCTGGAGGCGCGCGAATGTCCGAAGCAGCCAGCCCTAACAAGGCCGTCACCGTCACCTGGGTCAAGAGCGCCATCGGCTATTCGATCCGCCAGAAGCGGACCATTGCCGCGCTGGGTCTCAGCAAGCTCGGCCAGACCGTCACCCGCCCCGACAATCCCCAGGTCCGTGGGATGATCGAGGCCGTCAAGCACCTGGTCGCGGTCAAGTAACCGCGCACGCCCAGCGATCAGGCGCATCCGCAGGATGCGCCTGATCGCCGGACTCGGAACGAACACATGAAACTGCACGAAATCAAACCGGCCAAAGGCGCCTTCCATCGCGCCAAGCGCAAGGGCATGGGCATCGCCGCCGGCCAGGGCCGCACGGCCGGCCGTGGCCAGAAAGGCCAGAAATCCCGCTCGGGCGGCGTCAAGGGTCCGTACTTCGAGGGTGGCCAGCTCCCGCTCGTGCGCAAGCTCCCGTTTGCGCGCGGCCAGGGCTTCAAGAACCCGTTTCGGATTGACTACGCGCCCATCAACGTGGCGACGCTCGAAGAGCGCTTCGCCGCGGGCGATGTCGTCACGCCCGAGACGCTGATCAAGGCCGGCCTCACCCATGCGAGCGACAAGTACGTGGCGGTGCTCGGCCATGGCGATATCGCCAAGGCCCTGAACGTCACGGCTCACAAGTTCTCCGCGACCGCCAAAGAGAAGATCGAAAAGGCGGGCGGAACGGCCACCAAGCTCGAGGTCAAGCGCGGCGGCTACCGGACTCGGTAGCGCCCAACACGCCGATAAGCACATGCTTCAAGCCCTACGAAATGCGCTCGCTCTCCCCGAGCTGCGAAACAGAATCCTGTTCACCGTATTCATACTGGTGATCTATCGTCTGATTTCGCATGTCCCGGTGCCGGGCGTCAACGTCGAAGTCCTGCGTCAGATCCAGGCCTCAGTCGAGCAAGGTCAGGCGGGCGGTTTCGGCAACCTCGTCGGAATCCTCAACCTGCTGTCGGGCGGCGCCGTCACCAACTTCTCGGTGTTGGCGATGGGCGTGTATCCCTATGTGACCGCTCAGCTCATTGTGCAGCTTCTGGTCCCGATCATCCCGCGCCTGTCTGAGTGGGCCAAGGAAGGCGAGCAGGGCAAGCGCAAGATCAACCGGCTGACCTATATCGCCACGGTTCCGATGGCGATGCTCAATGCCATTGGCCAGGTCAACATCTTCGAGCAGATCGGCTTCTCCGTCACCGGGGGCACCGGGCGGGTGATGCCGAACTGGGGTTTTGTGCCGGCCGAAAACATCCTGCCGACCCTGGTCACCCTCACAACCATGACCGCCGGGACCATGATCGCGATCTGGCTGGGCGAACTTATCACCGAGCAGGGCATCGGTCAGGGGCTCTCGATCATCATCTTCGGCGGCATCGTGTCGCGCCTGATCTTCAGCCTCGTCACCGGCATCACCGGTCAGCCCGACGCCGGCCAGCGCATCCTCGCCCTCATCGCGCTTGTGCTCGTGCTTGTTGCGATGGTGGTGACCATCGTCGTCATCCAGGAAGGCGAAAGACGTATTCAGGTGCAGTATGGCAAGCGCGTGCGCGGCCGACGCATGCTGGGCGGATCCGGCACCCACATTCCGCTCAAGGTGAACTCCACGGGCATGATCCCGCTGATCTTCGCCCAGGCCATGCTGGTGTTCCCGGCCGTATTGGCGAGCTTCTTTGTCAACAGCCCGGATGCCACGGTTCAGACGATCGCCTTCGATGTGTCGAACTTCTTTACCGGGTCGCGCACGGCTTCGTCATCGTTCAACACCGTGGTCTACATGGTGATGTACTTCGCCCTGGTCGTCGGCTTCACCTATTTCTACACGGACGTGGTGATGCAGCAACAGGGATTGGCCGAGAACCTGCAGAAGCAGGGCGGCTTTATCCCGGGGATTCGGCCGGGCAAGTCGACCGACAACTTCGTGACCAAGGTGATGCGGCGGCTGACCCTGGTGGGCGCCCTGTTCCTGGGCGGTCTGGCGATCCTGCCGTATATCTTCGAACTGCTCAGCAACAATGTGTCTGGGCTTGGCTTTCTCGCTCCGCTGGGCCGCAACTCGAGTCTGATCTCGGGCGCGGGTCTGCTGATCGTGGTAGGCGTGGTGCTGGACACCATGCGACAGCTTGAGGCGCAGCTGATGATGCGCCGCTACGAGGGCTTTATCAAGTGACGATGCGCGTCGACCTGCGCGCATACTGGCATGGCCTGATCATGATCGGCGCGCCAGGTGCGGGCAAGGGGACCCAGGCCGTGCTGTTGTCGCGGGCGCTCGGGATTGCTCATATCTCGAGCGGAGATCTGTTTCGCGAAAACATCAGCCACGGCACCGAGCTGGGCAAGCTGGCAAAGACGTTCATCGACCGGGGCGAACTGGTCCCGGATGACGTGACGATCGGGATGGTGCGGGCCCGGCTGGATCAGCCGGACTGCGCCGCCGGGTTCATTCTGGACGGGTTTCCGCGCACGGTGCCGCAGGCCGACGCGTTGAATCAGGTGTTGGAGGATCTCAACAAGCGGGTGACCCTGGTGCCATACATCCGGGTGCGCGATACGATGTTGATCGAACGCCTGACCCACCGTTGGACCTGCCGGGCGTGCGGGGCGGTGTTCGGATCCGAGTCGCTCCCGCCGCGCGAGGGCTGCAAACAGGACGTGTGCGATGGCGAACTGTACCGGCGGCCGGATGACAATCCGGACACGCAGCGCCGGCGAATCGAGGTCTATAACCGGAGCACGGCGCCGTTGATCGACTACTACCGCGGCAAGGGCCTGTTGGTCGAGATCAGCGGTGAGCATACGGTGGAGCACGTGCATCGACTGATGATGGATGACATCCGCAAGTCGGTGGGGTTGTACTGAGGCGAGCATGATCGTGCTGAAAACGACGGCCGAGTTGGCCCTGATGCGCGAGGCCGGGCAACTGGCCGCCCGGGCGCTGGCCGAGACGATCGCGGCGGTCAAACCGGGCGTGACGACCGCGCAGTTGGATGCCGTGGCCGAGCGGGTCATCCGGGCGGGCGGCGGCACGCCATCGTTCAAGAACTACCGTCCGGCAGGATCGGCGCCGGATGTGCCGGCGTTTCCGGGCTCGATCTGCGCGTCAGTTAACGACGAGATCGTGCACGGACTGCCGGGTCCGCGCCGCCTGAAAGAGGGCGACGTGATGAAGATCGACGTCGGCGCCTTCTACAAGGGGTTCCACGGGGACACGGCCTGGTCCGTGCCGGTGGGGACCATCAGCCCGCAGGCTCAGGAGCTGCTGCGGGTGACCGAGCAGTGTTTGTATGCTGGCATTGCGGTGGCCCGCAAGGGCAACCGTTTTGGCGACATCGGGCATGCGATCCAGACGCTGGCCGAGGCGCATGGATTCAGCGTGATCCGGGAGTACACCAGCCATGGGGTGGGCCGCGAGCTGCACGAGGGCTTCAGCCTGCTGAACTATGGCGAACCGGGGCAGGGCATGCTGCTGCGACCGGGGATGACGATCGCGCTGGAGCCGATGATCAATGCCGGTCGCTACGGGACGAAGGTCAAAAAAGACCTCTGGACAGTATCGACGATAGATGGTAAACTCTCTGCCCATTTTGAGCACACCATCGCCATCACGGATGGCGAGGCTGACGTGCTGACGAAGCTCGAATAGGGCAGGAAGATGGAAGCGCATCCGGTTTGCGCTGAAGAGCGCGAGGCCGGGTTTTTTCGCGTACCGCTGGACGGGCAACTGTCGCGAGACGCCGGCGCGAAAGGGCTGAAAAGCCTGTTTCGCGTGGCAAGAGCGGGATGTGGAAGTTCGTTGAAGCGAGGAAAACATGAAAGTTGCTGCATCGGTCAAGAAGCGGTGTCCCAAGTGCAAGGTGGTCAAGCGGCGCGGCGTGGTCTACGTCATCTGCGAAGTCCCGAAGCACAAGCAGCGCCAGGGGTAGAGCGATGGGCGCCTGAAGGCGTTGACGGCCAGGCCGTCTGCGCGGGGCGCCAGTAAGGACGAAGAAGAGGAAAAATGGCAAGAATTGCAGGTGTGGATCTACCGCGAAATAAGCCGGTGCATGTCGGGCTGGCCTATCTCTACGGCATTGGCCGGCCGGCTGCGGCGGTCATTCTGGCGGAAACCAAGATCGATCCCGCGACGCGCATCAAGGACCTGACCGAAACCCAGGTTGCCCAGTTGCGCGAGGTGATTGAGAAGGAATACCGGGTGGAGGGCGACCTTCGCCGCGAAGTCCAGCTCAATATCAAGCGGCTGATCGAAATCGGCTCCTACCGCGGCCTGCGCCACAAGCGCAATCTGCCCACCCGCGGCCAGCGCACGCGCACAAACGCGCGCACCCGCAAGGGGATCAAGAAGACCGTGGCCGGACGAGGTCGCCGCCGCGGCGCGAAGAAGAAGTAACGGCCGGGGGCGCGGCGCGCGTCCGCCTGTCTCTTTGGCCTGGTTTTCGAACCGGGCCGCGGAGTTGGGCGAGCGTGTGGTCTTTGCGCCTGACCGCTGGCGCGTAGGGCCGCTTCCGTGTAGCGCAGAGCGCGATGAGATGGAAGCAGGCGATACGCAACGATTCATTAAACAATGGGTAAACCACAGGGAGCTGGCGCGCGAGCGCCACGACGTCAGACGAATCCGCGCCGAGCCCGCAAGAACGTGGCTTTTGGCCAGGTTCACGTACAGGCCACGTTCAACAATACGATCGTGACCGTGACCGACAAGTCGGGCGGAGCGATCTGCTGGGCGAGCGCGGGCGGCGCGGGTTTCCGCGGCAACCGCAAGAGCACGCCGTTTGCGGCGCGCATCGCCGCGCAGAACGCGTATCGTCTCGCCATCGACAACGGGATGCAGGAAGTGGACGTGTTTGTGAAGGGCCCCGGCCCCGGCCGCGAGGCCGCTGTCCGCGCGTTGCAGGGCTCTGGCCTGCGGGTCAAGTCGATCACCGACGTGACCCCCGTACCGCACAACGGCTGCCGGCCGACCAAGCGCCGCCGCGTCTGATCTGAGGGACTCACACACATGGCACGATATACCGAACCCGTTTGCCGCCTTTGCCGGCGGCATGGCGAGAAGCTCTTCCTGAAGGGCCAGCGCTGCCTGAGCAGCAAGTGCGCGATCGAGCGCCGCGGGTACGCCCCCGGACAGCACGGCCCCAACGCCCGCACCCGCCGGGCCAAGACCAGCGACTACTCGCTCCAGTTGAGCGAGAAGCAGAAAGTGCGCCGGATCTACGGCATCCTCGAGGCCCAGTTCCGCCGCTACTATGAGGCCGCCCTGCGCAGCCGCGGCGTCACCGGCGCGCAGCTCCTGATTTATCTGGAGCGCCGCCTGGACAACACCATCTATCGGGCCGGTTTTGCGCCCTCGCGCCAGGCAGCCCGCCAGCTCGTCACCCACGCTCACTTCAATGTGAACGGCCACCCGGTGGACATCGCGTCCTACCAGGTGAAGTCGGGCGACAAGATCACGGTCCGCGATTCGAGCCGCAAGCTCGAGTACTGGAAGACCGCGGTCGCCGAAAAGAACGAGGGCAACACGCCGCAGTGGCTGTCGGCGGATAAGGCCGCGCTCACTGTGCTCGTCCAGGCGCTGCCCACGCGCGAGTCGATCGAGTTGCCCATCAAAGAGCAGCTCATCGTTGAGTATTACTCGCGATAGCGAGAATCGGCATCGCCGAATTCTCCAGGAGGGCTTCGTTGCTCACCCCATTCGTGTTTCCCAAAGTTGAAGGTGATGTTGTCACCCGAGACTACGGCCGCTTTGTCATCGGCGCCATGGAGCAGGGCTTCGGCGTTACGGTCGGCAATTCGCTGCGCCGTGTGCTGCTGAGCTCCCTTCCGGGCGCTTCGGTCACGTCGATGCGCATCACCGACGTCCATCACGAGTTTTCGGACATCCCGAACGTGCGCGAGGACGTCACCCGGCTGATGCTGAACGTCAAGCAGATCCGGCTGAAGATGAAGGGCGATGCCCCCCAGCGCATGCGGCTCGAAGTCCGCGGCGAGGGCGTGGTCACGGCCGGCGACATCATCGTCCCGCCCGAGATCGAAATCGTCAACCCGGAGCTGTATCTCCTGACGACCGATTCGGCCAAGGCCCGCCTTGACGTCGAGTTCCAGGTCGAGTCCGGCCGCGGTTATTCGCCGGCCGAGCAGCGCGGACGGCTGCCCATCGGCGAGCTGCCGGTGGACGCGATCTACAGCCCGGTCAAGCGGGTGAACTACGAAGTCGAGCCCGCCCGGGTCCAGAACATGACCAACTACGACAAGCTCGTGTTGGAGATCTGGACGGACGGCACCGCTCGCCCGCAGGATGCCCTGGCCCAGGCGGCCAACATCCTGGTGCAGTATCTGCTCACGATCGCCGGCGTCTCGATTGAAGATGCCCCGGCCGTGGTCAAGATCGACACCCTGGGGATTCCGCCCGAGATCGCCGCCAAGCCCATCGACGAGCTTGAGCTGAGCGTGCGGGTCTACAACGCGCTGAAGCGCACCGGCATCTCGACCATCGGCGAGCTGCTGGATCTGATGAACAAGAGCGGCGGCAACCTGACGAATCTCCGCAACTTCGGCGACAAGTCGATGCAGGAGCTTCGCGAGAAACTCGCGGCGCGCGGCCTGATTCCGGCCGAGGAAGGCGTCGCGGTTGAGGTGGCGCCGGCAGACGAGGTCCAATCATGAGACATGGAGTGGCAGGCTATACCCTGAGCCGGACATCGGCCCAGCGCACAGGTCTGCGGCGCAGCCTGGTGACGGAACTGATCGATCACGGCCGCATTCAGACGACCGAGACGAAGTGCAAGGCGATCCAGAACCAGGCCGAGAAGCTGGTCACGGTCGCGAAGAAGAGCATGAGCGGCGACAAGTCGGTGCAGGTTTCGGCCCGCCGTCTGGTGGCTGGCCGGCTGGATGGCGGTGTGACCGTCGTCCGCAAGCTCTTCGAAGAGATCGCCCCGCGCTACGCGGAGCGCAAGGGCGGATACACCCGGATCTACAAGCTCGGGCCGAGAAAGGGCGACAACGCCCCGATGGCGCTGATCACCTGGGTGGAGTAGTGTGAAGTTTCGGGCCACCGTCGCCTACGATGGGAGCGCGTTCTACGGCTTTCAGGTGCAGGCGGGTGTCCGAACGGTTCAAGGAGAACTCGAACGCGCGCTGACCGAGATCACCGGGCATGAAGCGGGTGTGATCGGCGCGGGACGAACGGATACGGGCGTGCACGCGACGGGCCAGGTGGCTGCCTTCTCACTCGAGTGGCGGCATCCGACGGTCGAGCTGGCGCGAGCGGTCAATCACCGCCTGCCGGCCGATGTGGCGGTCTTGGACGTGGCGGAGTGCCCGGAGACGTTTCACCCGCGGTTCAGCGCGGTCAGCCGGACATACGAGTACGCCGTCGTGGTCGCGGAAGCGCATCCGCTGCTGAACCGATACGCGTGGTTGGTCTCGCGCATGCCGGACCTGGCCGCCCTGCAGGCGGCCGCGAAGAGGCTGGTGGGCGATGCGGACTTCGCCGCGTTCGGATCGGCGCCTTCGGGCGAGATCACTCGCAGGCAGGTGTTGCGGGCGGAATGGCGGAGCGAGGACGTGAAAGCGGGGCTGGGCGCGTGGCCGGCCTTCAAGTTCACGATCGAGGCGAACGCCTTTCTGTATCGAATGGTTCGCCGAATGGTGAGGACGCTGATGCGGGCCGGAAACGGCGAGCTGAGCGCCGATGATGTGAGCGAGATCCTGAGGAGCGGCGACCCGCAGCGCGTGACGGGGCTGGCGCCCGCCGCAGGGTTGTGTTTGGTCGAAGTGAAGTACTGAGGCAGGAAGATATGAACAGTCAAAAGACGTATGTGGCCAAGGCGGCCGAAGCTGCCGCCGGCCAGGCATGGCATGTGGTGGACGCCGACGGCAAGACCCTCGGGCGTCTGGCCACGTCGATCGCCCAGGTCATCATCGGCAAACACAAGCCGACCTACACCCCGAACGTCGACACGGGCGACTTCGTCGTGGTTGTGAATGCGCAGAAGATTCGGGTCACCGGCAACCGGCTGACCGAGAAGTTCTATGCCCGCCACTCGCTCTACAACGGCGGGTTCCGGTCGGACATTCTGCGCGATCTTCTGGCCCGCGATCCCGAGAAGGTGATCCGCAGCGCGGTGTGGGGGATGATCCCGCATGGGCGGCTGGGCCGGCAGATGATCAAGAAGTTGAAGGTCTATGGCGGCGCCGAGCACCCGCACGCGGCGCAGAAGCCCGCGGCCATGAGCGTCTAGCGCTGTATTCAAGAGGCAAGCAATGACAGAAACGCAACGGTATTACGAGGGTGTCGGCCGGCGCAAGGAATCGACCGCGCGCGCGCGGGTCTATCCGGGCGGCACGGGCAAGATTCTGGTCAATGACCGCGAGAACGCCAAGTATTTTGGCCGCGAGTCGGATGTCGGCATGGTCAGCTCCCCGCTGGCGATCTCGACCACGACGGCCTACAACGTGAGCATTCACGTGGTTGGCGGCGGGATCACCGGTCAGGCGACGGCGGCCCGGATGGCTGTGGCCCGCGCCCTGGTCACGGCGGACCCCGAGTTGCGCGCCGCGCTGAAGGCGGCGGGTTACCTGTCGCGCGATGCCCGCGAGAAGGAACGCAAGAAGCCCGGTCTCAAGCGCGCCCGCAAGGCGCCGACCTACACCAAGCGCTAAGCGTATTCAGTGGAATCGGCGATCCGGGGGCGATATCCCCCGGCGCAGCCGGGGGATATCGCCCCCGCCCCCGATTCCGTGATGCGCGCAGCAGCCTGCGAGGAAAGCCATGAATCTCGTCGAATCGATTGAAAAGTCCCAGATCGCCAAGTCAAACGTGCCGAAGCTGCAGCCTGGCGACACGGTGCGCGTGCACCAGAAGATCGTTGAAGGGGAGCGCGAGCGCATTCAGGTGTTCCAGGGCACGATCATCCGCCTGGGCAAGGGCGGGCTGAACGCCCGCTTCACCGTGCGCCGCATCGCGACCAACAACATCGGCGTTGAGCGGACCTATCTGCTGCATTCGCCGCGGATTGAGAAGATCGAGGTGGTTCGCCACGCCAAGATCCGCCGCGCTCAGTTGTACTATTTCCGCCAGCTCCAGGGCAAGAGCGCCCGCCTCAAGGAGCGCCTGGTCGCCAAGACCGGCAAGGCCACTGTTGCGCCAGCCGCGGCTGTCGCCGCGCCGGAAGCTCCGGCCGCCTAGACCGGCCTGCGTTCAACCGTCCGCCTTCGAGCCGCGCATTGCGCGGCTCGATGCGTTAGGGGACCTATTTTCCGAGACGATATCCCCCGGCGAAGCCGGGGGATATCGTCTCGGAAGGCAACTTTGATCATGGCCCCTAACGCCTCACGATCGGCAGCATCGCCCTGCGGTTCTTTGGGTTGGTCAGGACCAGGGTCGTCTGGGTCTGCGCCTCACTTGGCCACTCACCCGGCTGTCCCACGGCGTCGGAAGCCATGATGACGAATCCATAGGTGTGGCTGATGACGCCATTGAACGTGAGCGCCGTCTGGGTGGTTTCGGTCAGTATCCTGGTCATCGAGAACAGATCAGACACAACGAACACATCATACGAGCCGATGCCGCTCCCC
>JAGOCU010000202.1:1376-4851 GCA_017998555.1 Thermoflexales bacterium | reverse complement strand
TGCGCCGCCGTCGTCCGCTCCGACCCCGCCCTGACGGCCACGGCCATCGTCGAACATTGCCGCGCCCAGCTCGCCGGCTACAAGAAGCCGAAACGGGTTTTCTTTGTCGAATCCCTCCCGCGCAACGCGATGGGTAAAGTCCAGAAACACACCCTGGCCGATGGCTTTGCGCAAAGTTAACTTCTCGCCTATACTTTGAAAGCCATGACGCAAACCCCAGCCAAACGCATTTCGTTTTCCAAGATGCTCAAGCGGGATTGGCGCGAGTGGTTGACGTTCCTGTTGTTCGTGGGTCCCAACCTCGGCCTGTTCGTCTACTTCACCTACTACCCGCTGATCCGCAATGTGCTGCTCTCATTCCAGGACTACAACACTTTCATCGATGAGGGTGAGTACATCGGACTGACGAATTTTGTCGATGTGTTCACCGACAGTCAGACCAGCGTCATTCTGCGGAATACCCTGGTCTTTACCGTCGCCGTCGTCGGCATCATCCTCGTGCTCGGCTTGATGGTTGCGCTCCTCCTCAACCAGAAACTGCGCTTCCGCAACGGGGTGCGCAGCCTGATCTTCTCGCCCACGGTGCTGGCCGGCTCTGCTGTAGCTGTGGTGTGGATCTACATCTTCGATCCGCGCACCGGCCTGATCCTGCAGCTCGCCAAACCCCTGGGAATCAATCCGCCGGCCTGGCTGCTGGATCCGACCTCGGCCATGGTCGCCATCATCATCGTCTATGTCTGGAAGAACCTCGGGTATGCGACGGTGATTTATGTGGCCGGATTGCAGGCCATCCCGGCCGATCTCTTCGAGGCCGCCCGGGTGGACGGGGCGAATGCCGTGCAGCGCTTCAGGCATGTCACGATTCCGGGTCTGTCCCCGGTGATCTTTTTCCTGGCCGTGACGAGCGTGCTCACATCCTTCCAGGCCTTTGATCTCATCCGGGTGATGACGGGGGGCGGTCCAATCAACGCCACCAATGTGCTGATTTACCGGCTCTACGAAGTTGGCTTTGGGACAAATTCCTCGATCGGCCGCGCCTCGGTGATCGGCCTGATTCTCTTCGTGATCATGCTTGTGGTCACCATCCTCCAGCTTCGCTACCTCGAACGACGCGTCAGCTACGCTTAACCACTATGTCAGTCCGCGCCAATTCCGTCCTCTTCAAGTCGCTCAGTTACCTGGGTATGGTCGCCTTGATTGTCGTCATCGGTCTGCCCGTTTTCTGGCTCGTGACCGGCGCCTTCAAGGGCAACCGTGAGATCCTGACCGCCACCCCGCAATTCCTGCCGAAATCGTTCAATTTTGACAACTTCGCCCGGGCCTGGACCGGGGCCAAGTTCAGCACCTACTACGTCAACAGCATCGCCACGACCCTGATGGGAGCGACTGCCGAGATCGTGATGGCCGTCACCACCGCCTATGCCCTGGTGTTCGTGCGATTCCCTTTCCGCAACGCGGTCTTTATCCTGCTCCTGCTCGCCCTGATGGTGCCCGAGCAGGTCGTCATTGTGCCGAACTTCCTCAGCATCGCCCGCATGGGGCTGCTGGTCACCAAAGGCGGGGCCCTCGATATCGGTGATTTTGTGCGTGGCTGGATGGCCATCTTTCTGCCCGGGGCATCGATCGCCTTTGGCACGTTTCTGCTGCGCCAGTACTTCAGGACGATTCCAATGGACCTGACGGACGCCGCAAAGGTCGACGGCGCCGGCCACTTCTCGACCATGATCAATGTCATCGTCCCCGTCGCGACGCCGGCCATCGCCACGACCGGCCTGCTGTCGTTCACCGCCAAGTGGAACGAATACCTGTGGCCGCTCATCGTCACCTACTCTGACCAATTGCGGACCCTCCCGATTGCCATCTCGCGCCTGCTCGACGCCGAAGGCAACACCGAGTGGGGGGTCGTCATGGCCGGCGCGATCTTCGTCGTCATCCCGGTCATCATCGTCTTCCTCTTTGCCCAGCGCTTTGTGGTCGAAGGTCTTGCCGCCGGCGCTGTCAAAGGCTAGTGTTTCGCGATGCCGGGCGGCGCATGCGCGGCCCGGCGAAAAAGGAGTACTTAGGATGTCCAAGCAACAGAAGACCCTGCTCAATGCCCCGATCTCGCGCCGCCGCTTGTTGCGCGGAATCGGATTTGGCGCCGGGGCCGCCGCCCTGGCCGCCTGCGGCACGGGTGCTGCGCCCGCCCCGACCAGCGCGCCCGCGGCAACGGCTCCAGCCGTCGTGAAGAACCCGGGCTCGACCGTCGAGATCGTGTACTGGGGTTTCAGCGGCGGCGTCAACGAGAAGACCGACGGCGAAGTCGCAGCGAAATTCAACGAGTCCCAGAAGGACGTCAAGGTCGTCGTCCAGGTCCAGGGCAACTACGAGGAAACAGCCAACAAACTCACCAATGCGCTGGCGGCCAAGCAGGCGCCCGATCTGTCGCTGCTCTCGGATGTGTGGTGGTTCAAGTTCGTGCGGGCCAAGGCCCTCCAGCCGATGAATGACTACATCACCGCCGAGAAGCTCAACTCGGGCGAGTTTGTCGAGTCGCTGTGGAACGAGGGCGTGCGCAAGGGCGTGCAGTACTGGATCCCCTACGCCCGCTCGACGCCGCTGTTCTACTACAACATGGACATGTACGCCGCGGCCGGCCTGCAGAAACCGCCCGCGACCTGGCAAGAGTACGTCGACATGGCGCCCAAGCTCATCAAGAAGGACGGCGACACGTTGAAGGTCTCGGCCTTCGCCCACTCGAATGCGGCGTCGTACAACGCCTGGGTGTTCATGTGCACGGCCTGGCAGTTTGGCGGCGGCTACAGCGATGCCGGACTGACCAAGTACATGCTCACGGATCCGGAAACGGTCCGGGCAGCGCAGTTCATGTCCGACAGTGTGAACAAGGGCAAGTGGGCCCACCTCACCACCGATCCGCAGAAGGACTTCATCTCCGGACTGGCCGCATCGGCGATTCTGTCCACCGGCAGCCTCGGCGGCGTGCTCAAGGACGCCCAGTTCAAGGTCGGCACGGCCTTCCTGCCGATGGAGAAGAACTTCGGCTGTTGCACCGGCGGCTCCGGCCTTGGCATTCTGGCCACCGCCTCCAAGGAAAAGGCACAGGCGGCCATGAAGTTCATCAACTACGCGACCGGCGCCGTGGGCGGCGCCTACTTCTCGCAGAATACGGGCTACATGCCCGTGCGCAAGACGACGGCGGAGTCCGACAGCTACAAGGCCTTCTTCGCCAAGACCCCGCAGGCCAAGACTGCCGTCGATCAGCTTCCCAAGACCCGGGCCCAGGACGGCGCGCGCGTCTTCATCCCCGGCGGCGACCAGATCATCGGCAAGGGTCTGGAGCGCATCGTGGTCGGCAAGGAAGATGCCCTGACCGTGTGGAAGGACATCACCGCCCAGCTTGAGAAGGAAGGCGAGCCCGTCAAGAAGGACATCGCCGCGCTCGGCTTCTAGGCTGCGCGCGCCTCGCAAAACAGAC
>JAGOCU010000202.1:0-1276 GCA_017998555.1 Thermoflexales bacterium | reverse complement strand
CCCCGAGCCCGGGGCCAGCGCCGGCAGGCGGAGCATCCGTCGCTCGGGATCCGCATCAATCGGCGCATCCGGGGCTGCCCCGAATTCAACCCCGTACGGCATTGCCTGCAACGGGCCGATGTCGCCCCGCAATTTGGAGTACGTCCAGAAAGAGGCGCGGAACATCTCCGCCAGCGGGCCTTCGCGCGGCGCATCCGGGGAGGCGTGCCGGATCACGTAGTCCTCGTGGTTGCCGCGCACGAGCAGCCAGCCATCGTCTCTCGCGCGCGCTTCCGCATAACGCAAACAGTCAGCCGGTCGCGGGCCGCGATTGACGATGTCGCCGGCGACGACGACGCAATCCGGCTGCCAGGCGTCGATATCCGCGCCGACCGCCTCCAGGGCCCGGTAGTTGGCGTGAATATCCGAGAGAACGGCCAGCTTCATGACGCCTCGGCCGCCTTTGCCTCGCGCCACAGGCCCATGAGCCGGCCCACGGGTTCCATCTTCATGTTCATCCCGCGCGCGCGGGCGAGCTGCTCGACTCCGCGGAAGCGCCGCCCGAACTTGCGGTTGGCCCCGCGCAGGGCCAGCTCGGCGTCGATGCCGTGGGCGATCGCGTAGTTGACCAGGGTGAACAACAGGTCGCCCAACTCCTCGGCCAGGTGCTCGGGCTCGCGCGCGGCGATCACCTCGCGGAGTTCCTCGCGCACCTTGCGCAGGCGCTGCGCCGTCGTTTCCCATTTGAAGCCCGCCCGCTCGGCGCGCTGCTGCAACTTCTGCGACTGGGCCAGGGCGGGCAGCGCCGATGAAACGCCGTCCAGGGCGGACGTGCGGGCCGCGCCCTTGTCGACGTGCTCCTGGCGCTTGATGGCATCCCAATTTGTCAGCACGTCCGCCACCCCCGACACCTTGAGCTCGCCAAAGACATGCGGATGCCGCCGCTTCAGCTTGGCGTCCACCTCGGCGATGACATCGGCCATGCGAAATGTCTCTTCTTCGGTCGCCAGTTGGGCATGGAAGATCACGTTAAAGAGCAGGTCGCCCAGTTCTTCCTTGAGCGCCTGCGGGTCGTCGGCGTCGATGGCGTCCAGCACCTCGCAGGCCTCCTCCAGCAGCGACTCACGCAGCGAGGCATGGGTCTGCTTCTGATCCCACGGGCAGCCATCCGGCGCGCGCAGGCGGGCAAGGGTCTCCTGCAGCTCTTCGAAGCTCGCCCCGCCCCAGCCGCCCAGGCGCGGGATGGCCGGCACATACAGCGAGGTCAGGTGATCAAAATGCTCGCCGCGATCGAGGG
>JAGOCU010000201.1 GCA_017998555.1 Thermoflexales bacterium | reverse complement strand
ATCGCGTCGCGGCCGATCCGGCGCAGGACGCGGGCCTGGTCATAGTGCGAGGCAAAGACGGTCGCGGTGGAGAAGTTGGCCGGCTCGTCCGGCCCGATCACGGCGACCCCGGTCTGCGCGGCCGCAAGGTATTTGGCGGCCGCAGTTCCGACCAGGCCTTTGCCAATGACGATCGTGGAGAAAGCAGGCATGTTGGCCCGAGGATACTGCGAGCCCCGAGTTCAGCGCCGCCGCGCCACGACCGGATCCCGGCCGGCGTACTCCGCGATCCGAGTTTTGACCAGTTTGCGGACCAGGGCCGCCGGCAAGGGCTTATCCACCGGAAACCTGACCGATCCCCGGCCGGTGCCGTAGCCCGCGAGCGCGTCCCGATGCGCATCTATGGGGTGGGCGCCGGGGTATAAGGCGCAATGGTTCATGGCCGCGGCGAAGGACACCAGCAGCCGGCCGCCCAGGCGAAAGCCCGGCACGCCGTAGCTGATGCACTCCTCGGCCTTCGGCGCCGCGGACCGGATAGCCTTGCGTATCGCTTCAAGGGTTGCGCGTTTGTCGGCGCTCAGGGGAGCCAGATACGCGTCGATGGTTTGTGGTTTGGTGGGCATGTGTGGACTATATGACAAGCAACGGTTTCCGTGCGCAAGTCACACGGCGCCAGTCGCGCAGTGGGTCGAGCGCCTTGGAAACCCGCGACGCTCGACCCGAGCAACTGCGCCGCTACGCCGAAGCGAAGTCCTCCGGCCCGAACACCTGCACGATCTCGGACTCGCCATTCCCGATGATCATACGGAAGCGCTTGCACCACTCGATCGCTTCTTCCAGCGACTTGGCCCGAATCACCGCCCACCCGCCCATGAGCTCCTTGAGCTCGATGAACGCGCCATCGGTCACGCTGAATTTCCCATCCTTGAGGGTGAGCCGGGTGCCCTTGGGCGAGAGCGCCCCGGTCGTCACGAGGGCGTTCGCCTGCATCGCCTCGGCGATGAACTTGCCCATCTCGACCATGAGCTCGGGCGGCGGAGGGGCCGCGGCGGCTTCCGGATTGAAGTGCGGATCGTAGACCAGATATTGCATGATGTTTTCTCCTGAATTTGGTTATTGGAAGCCGTCCCAAGGATCCCCGGCGAGATCACGATCCCCGCGCGAAGCGCGGGGATCGTGATCTCGCCACATCCTCTTGGGATGACTTTTACGTTTAGTAGTCGTTCGGCAAGCCCCAAAATCGACACGCGTCTTGCCAAATCCTGAAAACTCGTTCGCGCCTCGTTCAGGCCGACAGTTCGCGCATCCGCCGCTCCAGAAACCGCCGCTCGGGCGCCTGCTGCGCCAGGCTGAGCGCGCGCGCGTAGCCCGCGCGCGCCTCGGCCACCCGTCCCAGCCGACGGCACAGCTCCGCCCGCGCCGAGTGGGCCAGGTGATAGTCGTCCAGATCGCCGTTCGCCAGGATGGCGTCAACCAAAGCAAGCCCGGCTGCGGGACCGTTGCGCATGCCAACCGCCACGGCCCGGTTGAGCATCACGATCGGGGAAGGGGTCGCCTGGGCCAGCAGGTCATACAGTCCCACGATTTGATTCCAGTCTGTGCCGGCAACATTGGCCGCCACCGCGTGCGTCGCCGCGATGGCGGCCTGCAGAGTGTATTGACCAAAACGCCCGGAAAACATCGCGCCACGCAGGAACGCCAGCGCCTCGGTGATCAGGCTTCGATTCCAGAGCGAGCGATCTTGCTCCTCGAGCAGGATGAGATCGCCCTGGGGCGACACGCGCGCCGCGCGGCGGGATTCGTGCAACAGCATCAGGGCCAGCAGACCGATCGCTTCGGGTTCGGGTAAGAGTTCAATCAAAAGCCGCCCCAGACGGATCGCCTCCCCGGAAAGGTCCGGCCGGGTCAGCGCTTCGCCGGTGGACGCGGAGTAGCCCTCGTTGAAGACCAGGTAGATCACCTGGAGCACCGCCTCCAGGCGCTCGGTGAGTTCGGCCTTCGAGGGCACCTCATACGGGATGCGCTCATCCCGGATCTTCTTCTTGGCCCGCACCAGGCGCTGGGCCAGCGTGGCCGGATTTGTGAGATAGGCTTGGGCGATCGCCTCGGTCGTCAGCCCGCATACCTCCCGGAGCGTCAACCCAACCCGCGCATCCTGCGTCAGGGCGGGGTGACAGCAGGTGAAGATGAGTCTCAAGCGGTCGTCCTCAATATTCTCGTTGAAACTCGCGGCGATATCGCCGGCGCTCTTGTCCGGCTGCTGATCGAGCTCGATGAGGGGGGCCTCGAAACGGGCGCGCCGGCGCAGGGCGTCAATGGCCTTGAAGCGCCCAACGGAAACGAGCCACGTCCGCGGGTTGGCCGGGACGCCGTCCCGGGGCCATTGCTCCATCGCCGCGCGAAAGGCGTCCTGCAGGGCGTCCTCGGCCAGGTCGAAGTCGCCGAGCAGGCGGATCAGGGTGGCCAGCACCCGGCGCGACTCGGATTGGTAGATCTCGTCCAGCGTCTCGCGCATCGCTAGGGCGCCTCGATCGCGCCAAGGGTTACGCCCGCCTGTTCCTCGATCGTCCGGATGATCTCGGCCGCGAAATTGAAGTAGCCGCGCGCGTTCAGATGCAGGTTATCGGCGCTCCAGTCAGCCGGGTCCGCGCGGAGCGACGCGCCCCAGGCATCCACCAGAATCGCCCCGTGCCGGGTCGCTAGGCGGGCGATGATGGCGTTTGCCCGCGCGAGGTTCTTGCTCAGCCGGGCTTGCAGCGGCTCGCGCAGGGTGGCGATGATCGGGAAATTGGGCAGGTTGCCGGTGCACACCCGCGCGCCGCTCGCGGTCAGGGCCGCCAGCAACGTTTCAAACTCATCCTCGAACTTGGCTGAGTCGAAGCGCCCCGAGAGGATGTTGTTGGCGCCACCCACCACGGAAACGAGGTCGGGCTTGAGGCGCAGGGCTTCCTCGAGTTGCTGCTCGCGGATCTCGGCCAGCACCAGGCCGCGTTTGGCCAGATTGGTGACTTGCAGCGCCGGGTTGGTCTGGCGCAGCGCGGCGGCGAGGCGGTCCATCGCGCCCAGCATTTCAAATCCCTCGACGGGATCGCCGACGCCCTCGGTAAAGCTGTCGCCCAGGGCGACGTAGTGATGCCAGGGATGCATGTTTGCTCCGGGAGTTATCTGTGAATCGCTATTCCCCGGCGAAGCCGGGGAATAGCGATTCACAAGAACCCTTTAGGGATAGCGCTCCGGCGCGTAGCGCATCGCCAGCAGCCCGGTGGCCAGCGCGGGGTCGATCTCCTGCACGAGCAGACCCTCCTCGCCATACGGCAGATGGGCCTGGCACTCGCCAGACGGGGCGATCAGGCTGGTGGCCGACTCCTGAAAGCGCAGGGCGTAGTTGACGCTGGCGAAGTAGATCGTGTTCTCCCGGCTGCGCATCATCATCGCCTGCTCGTAGTACGGCGCGTCGGCGGCCCCCCATGTCGTCAGGCGAACACCGCTCAGGTCGCTCCCCGACTGGTGAGGGTGAAAGACGATCTTCGCCCCGCGGACGGCCGCCCAACGCACGGTCTCAGGGTAGCGCCAGCCCTCGTGGCAGATCGCCACGCCGAACTTGAGCCCATTGACCTCGAAGACCTGGCGGGTGTTGCCGGGCACGTAGAACGGATCCTCGCTCGGGTCGAGCTGGTTCTTGGTCTGCACGCCCTGAAGCGCTCCCTGGGCGTCAAAGACGGCGGCGGCGATCTGCCGGCCGGCCGGGCTGATCTGCTCCATCCCCAAGATGGTGGCGATCCGATACGCCTTCGCCCACTGGGATGTGACCTGGAGCACGCGCGCCTGAGCGGCCTCGTCAAAAGGCAGGACGGCGAAGTCCAGCCCGCGCAGCCCCGGCAGCCAGGCCTCGGGAAAGCAGACGATCCCGGCGCCCTGGGCGGCGGCCTCGGACAGCATGCGCTTGACCGTGTCCAGGCCCTCATCGAGGGTCGTGGCGATGCAGGGGGTGGCGAGGGCGATGATCATGGGGGATCTTCGGAAGGCCCGTCCATTTCGTCAAAATCCGCGTCATCGTCTTCGCCCGTGTGAAACTCCTCGTAGATGAAGTGCAGCACCATGCCCGGGACGCGAATGTCATCGATCTCTTCGTCGAGGAGTTCCTCGGTGATGAAGCGGTAGGCCTCGGCATCCTCTACTTCGCGCAGGAAATCGACCGACACATCATGTTCAGCCAATAGGTCGAGCAGCGCATTGAGCTCGGCCTCCAGCTCGGCAGGCGGGATATCTGCCAGGGGCCGGATGGACGGGGAGCCGACAAATTCCCGGAGCGGGATCTGGGCCGCATTCTCGAACTGGCGCTCGAACTCGTCGATGTTATCGAGCCACTGCGCCTCGACTTCCGATGGGATTTCCGACTCGTCCGGGGAGGAGAACGCCGCGCCATAGCGCTCTTCGAGCTCTTTGCGCTTCAGGTCGTTGACGATGCGTTGGGCACGCTCTGGAAGATCGTCGCCAGGGGGATTGACGGGGTCATCCGGGTCGGTCAGCATGGCGGGAATTGTAGTCTTTGATGCGATATTCGCCCGCCCCGGCCTACGCCGGGGCGGGGGATATCGCATCGAAGACTACAATCCGCGTTCGATGGAATACCGAACCCTGGGCAAGACCGCCCTCCACATCTCGGCGCTTGGCTTTGGCTGCGGGGCCGTAGGCGGCCTGCTGGTCAAGGGCGAGCGATCGGAGATGACCCGGGCCGTGGCGCGCGCCATCGCGCTGGGGATCAACTACTTCGACACGGCCGCCAGCTATGGCGACGGCGCGTCCGAGGAGAATCTCGGCCGGATCATGATCGAGCTGGGGGCCAATGTGATCGTCGGCACGAAGACCCGGCTGCGCTTCTCCGACCTCGACGCCAT
>JAGOCU010000200.1 GCA_017998555.1 Thermoflexales bacterium | reverse complement strand
CGTCGGCGTCTTGCGCGCCTGTCTGGAGAAGGGCGGCATCCACCTGGACTGGACCGACGCCCAACTGGCCGATGCAATCACCAACGGCATGTCCGACTACCGCCGCCGTGTCGATTCTCGAATTGAGATGACGCCCGCCCTGATCTGGAGCCGGTATGTCTTCGCGGATCAGCGAATCTCGGAACAGACCATCGGACCGATCGCAGAGGAACTCTCCTTCCTGTACGAGACCCGTCTGTACGAACGGCGGATGGTCCCAGGACTGCCAGTCGTGCTGGCCCGCATCCGGGACATGGGTTTGAAGATCGGCGTCATCAGCAACACCCAGAGCCGGGGTCAGGTGCCGGCCAACCTGCGAGAGTACGGCATCTCGGAATACTTCTCGCCGGTTATCCTGTCGTCGGAGTACGGCAGGCGCAAACCCGATCCGGCAATCTTTCACCAGGCCGCCCGGCTCGCCCGGGTCCCGACGAGCGCCTGCGCCTACGTCGGCGACAAGCTCGACCGGGACATCTGCGGCGCGCAGGGCGCGGGGTTCCGGATGGCGATCCAGATCCGGCATATCTACGACGACGGCTCGCCGTGCGCGAGCGCCGAACCGGATGCCGTCATCGATGACATGCAAGGGCTGCTCCCGATTCTCGAGCGCGCACTGATCGACGATCGCCGCGCCGCGGGCGAAGCCGCCCTGGGCGCGATCGATGCGATCTTCTTCGACGCGGGCGACATCCTGTATCACCGCCCGAACAAACGCCAGAATCTGGCCCGTTTCCTGGCTCAACAAGCCGCGAATCCTGTCCCTGACTTTGAGGCTCGCCGCGCGGCCCTGACCGAACGGGCGTACTGCGGCGAGATCGCGCGCAGCGCCTACTACCTGGAATTGCTGAAGCTCCATGGCATTCAGGAGGACGCAGCGCTTCCGGCCGGCGTTGCCGCCCTCGAACAGGATGACGAGACGGTCGAAATGATGCCCGGCGTGCCTGAGACCATCCGGGCCCTCAAGCAGCGCGGTTTCCTGCTGGGCATCATTACCGACACGGCGCTGCCCGCGCACATCAAGCTCGACTGGTTTGCCAAAGCCGGGATCGGAGCGGTGTGGGACTCCATCATCTCGTCGGTGGAGATGGGGTTTCGAAAACCCAGTCCGGCCATCTACGCCACGGCCCTGGATCAGTGCGGTGTCGCTCCGCGGCGCGCGGCTTTTGTCGGGCACAGAACGGTGGAGCTGGACGGCGCGCAGGCGGTTGGCATGCGGACGATTGCCCTCCACTCCGACGCGGATGCGCGGGCCAATTTCCGTCTGGATCGCTTTGCCGATCTCCTCACCCTGCCATTGCTCGCCCGCGCTGGCAGGGCCGACACGGGCACGTTCGGCGCTGATTCTTTCCGGAATCTGCAGGTGCCGGCGAAGCCGGCACCTGCAGATTCCGGATACCAGGGCCTTGCGGCGCCCCAAGGTTGAACGAATGAACACACAGATCGACGCGATTTTTTTGGATGTCGGCAACACGCTGCGCATCGTGGTTGAAGACGCCGCCTTCCAGGCCGAGGCCCGCCAGCAATTGCATGCCCTCGTCGGTGCCCGCGATGACATCGAAGCATTCTTCGAATCACTCGAGGCGCAGTGGAAGAAATACCGCAAAACGTCCTTCGAGCAACTGCGGGAAGCCTCCGAGTTCGAGCTGTGGACCCGCTACATGCTGCCCGATTACCCGGTAGAGGTGATCGGCCCGCAGGCCGGGCGCCTGACCCGCCTGTGGCGTGACTGCGATGGGCGGAGGGTTCCGCGCCACGATGTCAGGGACACGGTTCGGGAACTCATCCGGCGCGGCTACACCCTCGGCATCATCGCCAACACCATCACCGAAACAGAAATCCCGGATTGGCTGGAAGCCGATGGCCTGACCGACGCCTTCAAGGCGGTCGTGCTTTCCTCCAAAGTCGCTTTTCGAAAGCCCGGGCCTGAGATCTACTTCGAGGCGTGCCGGCGGATCGGCATCCCGCCACAGCGCTGCGCTTATGTCGGAGACAACCCCATCCGCGACGTGGAGGGCACCCGCCTGGCCGGCTTTGGGATGGCCATCGTCTTCCTCCTGGACGGCAAGGAAGTCACCGTTTCAGACGCGCAAAAAGCCGACCGCTACATTCGCCAGTGCAGCGACTTGCTCGCGATCTTCCCGCCGCGGACGAGCCCGCCAGCCGAGGCCGAAAAATGATCGACAACATCGCCGCCATCTTTTTGGATGTGGGCAATACGTTGCGCATCCTGACCCAGGACGGGCCCTACCAGGCCGCCGCGCGGCAACGGATCGTCGATCTCGTGGGCGCTCCGGACCGGCCCGAAGACCTGGACGTCGAGCTCAACAAGCGCTACAAGGTCTACCGCAAGTGGGCGTTTGAGACCCTGATCGAAGCGTCGGAGCCGGAGCTGTGGACGCGCTGGCTGCTGCCCGAATATCCGGCGGACAAGATCGCCGGTCTGGCCCACGATCTCACCTATCAATTCCGCCAGTCCATGGGCCGGCGGGTCCTGGCCGAGGACGGGCGCGACGTGGTGATCGAACTCCATCGGCGCGGCTACATTCTTGGCATCATCAGCAATGTCATCACCACCGAGGAGATTCCCGACTGGCTGGCTGCCGACGGTCTGAACATCTACTTCAGATCGGTGGTGCTGTCCTCTGTCATGGGGCGCCGCAAGCCTGATCCCGTCTTGTTCCATGAAGCCGCCCGCCGGGCCGGAGTCGGATTGGGGCAATGCATTTACGTTGGCGACAACGCCTCGCGGGATGTTGTCGGCTCACGGCGGGCGGGCTTTGGCGGGGTCATCCTCCTGCCCGATCCGGCCGAGCGCGACAAACCCATCCCGGCCGAGTTCCAACCCGACCTGATCATTCATTCGTTGTCCGAGTTGTTGAACCACTTCCCGGCGCGCCCGATCGAAGTCCGCGCTGCGTCAGAGAGCGGTCAGCTCACCCAAAAACCGGAGCACGCATGACCTCCTTCCGAAACGCCGATACGGGCGCCGCGTTGGCCGCTGCGGTCCGCCAGGGCTATCTGCGCGGACAATCGGACTATGGCTTCGAGCCGCTGGTCGTCGGCGACGCCAACGGGCAGGCGATCGGCCGCATCGCCGATGGCGACACGGTTGTGTTTTGCTGCCGCCGCGGCGAACGCGAGATCCAACTCACCGAGGCTTTCACGCAGCCCGAGTTCCCGCACTTCGCGCGGCCGGCCTTGCGCGATCTGAACTTCATCATCCTGACCCTCTATCACGAGAAGTTCAAGGACCTGCCGGTGGCCTTTGCGCCAACCCGGATCAAGGACACCCTGGCCGAAGTCGTCAGCCGGGCCGGGCTGCGCCAGTTGCACCTTGCCGAATCCGAGAAGTTCGCCCACGTGACCTTCTTCTTCAATGGCGGCAGCAACGAGCATTTTGCGGGCGAGGACGATGCGCGCGTCCCGTCGCCCAAAGGCGTGCCCTACGACCAGGTGCCGCAATTGAGCCTGCCGCAGGTCACTGACCGGCTCATCGACGGGATCAACGAAGGCTACGATTTCATCGTCACCAACTTCGCGAATGGCGATGTCATCGGTCACACCCAGAATGGCCCGGCAAAAGTCGCCTGCGCCGAGAGCCTCGACACGCACCTGGGCAGGGTCCTGGCGGCCGCGCGGGCTGCAGGTTACGTGGTCATGATCACCGCCGACCACGGCATTCTCGAGGTCCTGAACACGCCGGATGGCAAGCCTAACGTCGCGCACACCACCAACAAGGTCGCCTTTGTCGTGGTAGACCCCTGGGCGGGCGATCCGCCGGTCTTGCGCGATGGCGTCCTGGCTGATCTGGCCCCGACCATTCTGCAGGCGATGGGGATTCCCGCGCCGGATGCCATGACCGGGGCCAATCTGGTCCCTGGCCGGGATTGGGGCGGCAAGCGCCGGATGCTGTTGCTGATTCTGGACGGCTGGGGGCTCGGCACACCGGACGAGAACAACCCGATCCATATGGCCCGCACACCCGTCTGGGATGAGCTACTCCGCGGCTACCCGCACAGCCGACTCCGCGCCTCGGGCGACGCGGTTGGCCTGCAGCCCGATAAGGCCGGCAACTCCGAGGCGGGCCACACGAACATCGGGGCGGGGCGGGTGGTGATGCAGGACGATGTGCGCCTCGATCAGGCCATGCAGGATGGCTCGTTCTATCGCAACGAGATCCTGCTCAACGCCATCGCCCAGACCCGCCAAAAGGGCAAACGCCTGCACTTGATCAGCCTGCTGACCGAGAAAAGTTCGCACGGCTCGATTGACTACCCGCTCGCGTTGCTGCGCATGGCCAAATCCGGCGGCTTGCGCGAGGTGTTCGTGCACCTGATCCTCGACGGGCGCAGCACCGAGCCCGGGAGCGCGCCGCTGCTGATTGAGAAGCTGGCGGCGCGGATGAACGAGATTGGGGTCGGGCAGATCGTGACGGGCGTAGGTCGCGGGCTTGCGTTGGACCGGGATGGCAACTATCCGAAAACCCAGCGGGCCTACGACGCGATGGTCCTCGGCACGGGGACTGCGGCGCCGCTGGCCAACCGGGATGTGCCCACAGTGGTCGAGGGGTGGGGCCGATGAACCAGCGCTATTTGCAGGACCTGATCGTTCCAGCCAGCACCAGGATCGCGATGATCATCCTGGACGGGCTGGGCGGCTTGCCGCGCGAACGGGGCGGCAAGACCGAGCTGGAGACTGCCCACACCCCCAACCTGGACGCGCTGGCCGAGATCTCGGCTCTGGGCCTGACCGTCCCCATCCGGACTGGGATCACCTCCGGGAGCGGGCCTGGCCATCTGAGCATCTTCGGCTACGACCCGCTGGAATACGAGATCGGGCGCGGGGCGATGGAGGCCCT
>JAGOCU010000199.1 GCA_017998555.1 Thermoflexales bacterium | reverse complement strand
TCTGTCAGTGGCTCTTTACGTCTGACGAGGTAAATGAATGACAAGTATGTCGACCAGCGCGCCGTTGACCAGCGACGGCGCTAACACTGTTTTTTCGCGCGAAACCATCGCGGCCAGTCGACTGAGCGTCTGGTGTGATCGCCTGCTTGAGATGGGTTGGCTCGCCGCTGTGATTGTGGCGCCGCTCTTTTTCAATATCTATTCGAGCCGCGTCTTTGAGCCGGACAAGCTCACCACGGTGCGCTCGATTGCGGTGGCGATGGCGGCGATCTGGCTGGTGAAGTGGATCGACGAGCGGCGCAATCCGAATGCGGATCGGCGGGTCACCTGGCGCACGCCGTTGGTGGCGCCGACGCTGATTCTGGTGGTCGTCTACATTCTGAGCTCGCTCATGTCGGTCGCGCCCCGGACCAGTCTTCTGGGCTCCTATCAACGCTTGCAGGGGACCTACACCTACTTTTCGTACATCCTGATCTTCTTCATGATCCTGTCGAGCATGCGCACCCGCGCGCAATTCGACCGGCTGCTGAACACGGTGGTCGTCACCTCGCTTCCGGTGGCGATTTACGGCGCGATCCAACGGCTGAACATCGATCCGCTTCCGTGGGGAGGCGATGTGACGGAGCGCGTGGCGGGCAATATGGGCAACTCCATCTTCATCGCCGCCTACCTCGTCATCGCGTTTTTTATCGCCTCGGGCAGAATCGTTGAGTCGATGGCCTCCATCTTTGGCTCGCATGAGGCGCGGGTGGTGGACATCGTCCGGACGGCGCTCTTCATTGTCATTGCCGGTCTGAATGCCTTTGTGATCGCGGTCCTTGCCGGCAGCCGCGGCCCGCAGATCGGCTGGATCGCCGGGATCGGTTTCATGGTCCTGCTGCTCGCCCAGCTCATCCGGCGCCGTAAACTCCGCTTTGCCGTCACGATGTCGATGATGGCGGCGGGCGCGGTTGTCATCGGCGGGTTTGTCTTTATCAACGTCAGCAAGTCCGAGTTCGCCGAGAGCTTGAAGAAGTTCCCCATGTTCGGCCGGCTGAGCAGCGTGCTGCAGGCGAGCGATGGCACGAACCTGGTCCGCAAGCTGATCTGGGACGGGAACGTCAATCTCATGCTGCCGCACGAGGCCATTGAATTCCCGCCGGGCACGGGTCAGGCGGGGCCCGATCCGTTCAACGCGATCCGGCCGCTGGTCGGGTACGGGCCGGAGAGCATGTATGTGGCGTATAACCGCTACTACCCACCCGCGCTGGCGAATGTCGAAGCGCGGAACGCGTCGCCCGATCGCAGTCACAACGAGACCTGGGATTCCATCGTCATCACCGGGGCGATCGGGTTTCTGGCCTACATCTTTCTGTTTGGCGCGTTCTTCTATTTCGGTTTCAAGTGGGTCGGGCTGATCGTCAAGCGCCGCGACACGATCCTGTTCTGGAGTCTCTGGATCATTGGCGGGATTGTGGGCGGGGTGGGGGCCGTGACCATCCTCGAACCCGGTTTTCTGGGCGTTGGGATCGCCGGCGGGGTCGGTATCGGCCTGGCGTTGTTCATGCTGATCAGCTCGGTCATGTCGGCCCTGGGCGCGGCCGAGGGGGCGTTGCACGTCCGCGCGTCGCTGCGCGACCAGATCCTGATGGTGGCGATCATCTCCGCCGCAGTCGCCCACTTCGCTGAGATTCACCTGGGTATCGCGATCGCGTCCACGCGCACAACGTTCTGGGCGCTCGCGGGCGCGCTGGTCGTTGTGGGCCTGGGCTGGCTGCGTGACTCAAAGGCCGCCGCGGATGCGCCGGACCGGCTCGATCAGCCGGTCGAAGTCAAGGCCGCCGAGGCCGCAGTTGCGCCCGTTGCGGCGGCAACCGGATCGGCGCGCCGGCGCCGCGCGCAAGCCCAGGCCCAGGCTGCCGCCCGGCCCGCGTCGGCGACCCGCGCATACGGCGGCTTTCCGCTTCCGGTCTGGTTCAACGAAGCGGTTTCGTATGGACTGACGCTCGGCCTGGCGATGGGCGTCCTCGCGTATTGCTTTATCACCAACTCGGATCGCATCGCGGTGCCCGGGCGCGTTTTCTGGGGCGCGCTGACTCTGGCCAAGGGTCAGGCCACTATCGGCGTCCTCGTCCTGTTCCTGGCGCTGCTCGTTATCGGCGCGCTGCTCTTTATCAGCGATGCCCACCGGCACGGTCATCTCGGGATTTCGGCCAGGGACAATCTGTCTGCCCTGACCGGCGCGACGCTGACAACCATCGCCGTGGCGGTGTTGGTGTGGGTGGCCTTTGGCACGTTTATCGCGGGACGGCTGGTGGATTTTGTGGCCGGCAATCGACAACAGGGGCTCGAAGAGATCCTGAACATCGCCAACCAGTTGTCGTACTTTCCGGGATACATCTATCTGTTGATCGGCGTGACGATGTTCTTCTTTGCGTTTGTGAATCGCAATACGGAGCCCGTCCAGCGCACCGGGTTGAGCGCGGGTGGCCTGACCGGCCTCCTGACCCTTCTGCCGGTCGCCTTGCTGTCGATCATGACCAGCAACTTGCAGCCCATCCGGGCCGACATCGTTTACAAACAGGCGAACCCGTGGGACGGGCAGGGCGCCAACATCCTGCAGCAGGGCACGGCCATCCAGGGCTTTGATGTCGCCATCGAGCACTACCGGATCGCCATCAACCTGGCGCCCAACGAAGACTTCTATTATCTGTGGCTCGGTCGCGCGCTTCTGGAGAAGGGCAAGGCGACGCCGGTCCAGGGCGCGGTCAAGGCCTGGGGTGACCGCGAAAAGTGCGATTGGAACAATAACGGCGCGTCGCGCAAAGTGCTGGCCGATGGCGCGCAGGGCTGGGGACGCGACCCGGCCACCAATCCGCTGCCATCCGCCCGGCTGTCGAAAGAGGACCTGATTACGGCCGCCTGCGGAATTCTGACCGAGGCCCGCGTGCTGAATCCGCTCAACACCGATCACAGCGCAAACCTGGCCCGGATGTGGCGGCAGTCGGCCGATGTCACGGCCGACACCAACCTGAAACGCGATCGTTTTGCCAGCTCGGGCAAGGAGTATCAGGTCGCGACCTATCTCAGCCCGAACAACGCGCAGTTGATGAATGAGTGGGGGACGCTGCTGATGTACTCGCTGGGCGACCTGACGGGCGCGCGCGAGAAGCTCCAGAAGTCACTCGCCATCGATCAGAAGTTCGACCAGACCTACCTGTACTTTGGCGACTTGAACATGCAGGAAGCGAACCGCATCGACGAGCAGCGCCGGACCCTGCGCGCCCAGATCGCCGCGGCCGCCACAGTGACGGGCACCGGCGCCGTGGTCAACGTCGACGACCTCAAAACGCGCGCGGCGGGCCTGGACGAAACCTATACCCAGCGCTTGCGTGAAGCCCAGACGCTGTTTGAGAACGGCCTGGAGATCTTCCCGACGCTGATTTCGCAGACCTATCGCCCGCTCGCCTTCATCGCTCAGCAGACCGGCGATGCGGCCCTGGGCATTCGAGCGACCACGAGGTGGCTTGACCTGACGGACGCGAAGGGCGTGAAGGTGAACGCCGCAGACTGGGAGGCGCTGCGAAACATCGCCATCTGGTATCGCGACACGGGCAAGGCCGATCTGGCCAAGGAAGCGGCCACACGCGCGCGCGATGCCGCGCCACAAGATCAGCGGGCCGGGATCGAGGCGCTGCTCACCACCCTCACGGCAACACCGTAGGGCCGCGCTGGCACGACATGGCCCAGGACCAGATCATCGTCATTTTGATCGCCGGCGCATTGGTGCTGGCGATTGCCCTTACCCCGCTGAGCAAGTGGCTGGCGCCCCATGTCGGGATGATGGCCCACCCGCGTGCGCGTGATCTTCACAGCCGGCCCGTGCCGCGCATGGGCGGGACGGCCATCTTTGTCGCGGTGATGGCCGGCATCGTCGTGCTGGGAAGCAATGGGACAGTGGCGGAGGCGGGTGCGATTCTGATCGGCGCGGCGCTGATGTCGTTCCTCGGTTTGGCCGACGATCGCTTCTCGCTCAGCGCGTATGTGCGCTTGATCGCCCAGATTGCGGCGGCGCTTTTTGTGTGGTACACCGGCACCCGAATCCGGCTCTTTCAAACCGACTGGCTGGATGCGACTCTGACGGTGATCTGGATCGTCGGCATCACCAACGCCATGAACTTCCTGGACAACATGGACGGTCTGCTGGCGGGGATCTCGGCCGTGATCAGCGCCGTCTTTCTGGTGCTGGCGGTTTTGAGCGGTCAGTGGTTGATCGGCGCGCTGGCCGCGATCCTGGTGGGCGCCTGCCTCGGTTTCCTGTTCTGGAACTTGAACCCGGCATCGGTCTTTATGGGCGATTCAGGTTCGATGTTTCTGGGGTTTTTGCTCGCCTGCGTGGCCATCCGGCTGCGCTTTGCCCAGGCGCCGACGGTGTCGTGGCTGGTCCCCTTGATCGTGATGGCCCTGCCGGTCTTCGACGTGACGCTGGTGACCATCTCGCGCCTGCGGCGGGGCAAGAACCCGCTGACGACGCCGGGCAAGGATCACACCTCGCATCGGCTGGCCATGCACGGTTTTACCCGGCGCGAAGCCGTCATGATCCTGTATTTGGTGTGCTTCGCCCTTGGGATCGTCGCGATGCTTGTCTCAATGTTCACCGAAACCGCGGCATTGTTGATCAGTCTGATCCCGATCGCCGGCGGCCTGTATATGCTTTGGTTCATGGAGTTCGGTCCGTGGCGTCTGCCCGCCGAGGCGAAGCCGCCCGCCCAGATCCAAAGTGAACCTGACCCCAAAACGCAATCATGACTCAATCCGCATCCGCAAAAAGCGACCAGGTGGTCGGTGTCATCGGTCTGGGCTACGTGGGCCTGCCATTGGCGATCGCCTTTGCCCGGGCCGGGCGAAAGACGATCGGGATCGATATTGACCCGCGCAAG
>JAGOCU010000198.1:1780-4923 GCA_017998555.1 Thermoflexales bacterium | reverse complement strand
GCGAGCTTCCCATTGGGCGCCGGCGCTGCCGCGTCGTCGCCACGCCAGAACTGGCTCATGTACAGATCGTAGTAGAAGCCCTTCTTCGCCAGCAGTTCGTCGTGCTTGCCGCTCTCGACGATCTGGCCCTTGTCCATCACCAGCAGCTTGTCGGCGTGCTGGATGGTGCTCAGGCGGTGGGCGATGACAAAGCTGGTCCGGCCCTTCATCAGGGTCTCCAGCGCGGTCTGGATCAGGCGCTCGGTCCGGGTGTCCACGCTCGAGGTGGCCTCGTCGAGGATCAGGATGCGCGGGTTCGCCAGCGCGGCCCGGGCGATCGACAGGAGCTGGCGCTGGCCCTGGCTCAGGCCGCTGCCGCGCTCGCCCAGCACGGTCTTGTATTTTCCGGGCAGACGCTCGATGAAGCTGTCGGCCCGCGAGATCTTGGCCGCCTCGACGACTTCTTCGTCGGTCGCGTCCGGCCGCCCGAACCGAATATTCTCCATGACCGTGTTCGAGAACAGGAAGGTGTCCTGCAGCACGATCCCGATCTGTTGGCGCAGGCTGTCGGTGGTCACTTCGCGCACATCCCGCCCGTCGATCTTGACCGCGCCGCCGGTCACATCATAGAAGCGCGGGATCAGGTTGATGATGGTGGTCTTGCCCGCCCCGGTCGGCCCGACGATGGCGATGGTCTCGCCCGGCTTGGCCTCAAAGCTGACCTTGTTGAGCACCGGCTCGTCTTCCTTGTAGGCGGCTGTCACCGATTCGAAGGAGACCGCGCCGCTGATCCGCTGCAGATCGGTGGCCGTGGCCGCATTGGCCACTTCCGGCTTTTCATCGAGCAGGTTGAAGATGCGCTCGCCGCCGGCGACCGCGTTCTGCAGGTTCGTCCACAGCACCGCGATCTGCTGAATGGGCTGATTGAAACGCTGCACGTAGCCGAGGAAGGTGATGATCAGGCCGAGCGAGACCGCCGAGCCGAGCAGATTCTGCCCGCTCAACAGGGCGTAGCCGCCGCCGACCGTGACGATGGCCAGGGCCAGATAGCCCAGGGCCTCGAGCGCCGGCGCGAGCGCGCTGGTGAAGGCCACCGCCTGCACATTGGCGTCGCGGTTGGCCGCGTTGATGGCCCGGAAGTTCTCGATGTTCTCATCGACCCGGTTGAAGGCCTGCACCTCGCGCATCGAGGAGAGGGTCTCCTGCAGCTCGGCATTGACGCTGCCCATCTGCTTGCGGCTGCGCCGGAAAGCCTTGCGGGCCTGGTTCGAGAAGAACTGGGTGACGAAGAACATCACCGGCACGACCGCCAGGCTGAGCAGCGCGAAGGGCAGGCTGCGAGTCAGCATGTTGTAGGCCGTCCACACCAGGGACAAGGCGCCGGTGAAGACGCTGACCAGGCCGAAGCCAAAGGCCTGGCCGATGGCCTCGGTGTCGCTGGTGATCCGGCTCATCAGGTCGCCGGCCTCATGCTTGTTGTAGAAGCCCTGCGACAGGCGGTGCATCTGGGCGAACAACTGCACCCGCATGTCGCGCAGCACCTGCTGGCCCGTCCACGACATGAGCAGAAAGGTGAAGCCCGTCATCACCGCGCTGATGGCGAACAGGCCGATGATGATGAGGATCAGCCGGCCCATCCCGGCGATCCGGGCGTCATTGTCCATCGTGGCCGTCACCGCCGGGAAGCCCCCCGAGGTGAAGACGGCCCGCGCCACGACCTGGGTAAAGCCGTTGGGCGCTTTATCCGCGCCCAGCCAGCAGTTGCCCGCCGCCTGCGCCTCGGCCGGCGCGCCGGGAAAGCTGCCGCCGCTGAGGGCGGACGCGGCCGGGGTGAGGAAGCAGTCCACCACCTGGCCGGTCAGTTCGGGTGTCGACACCTGCGCCCAGGTCGATCCGACCGCGAGCGCGACCACGGCCAACAGAAGCACCCAGTGGCTGCGGAAATACACTGCGAAACGAGCGAGGGTCTTGCCGGCGTTGGCCGCCTTGTTTGTGTCCCCGCCATACATTCGGCGAACATCGCCGCCCATCATTCCCATGATTGATCGTTTCCTTGCGCCTTACGCCGACGCGGCGGCCAGCGCGGGCTGGGTGCCCGCCGCGTTGGCATTCGGACCGACCAGTTGCGAGGTGTAGATCTCGGCGTAGATCGGGCTGTCTTCAATGAGTTCTTTGTGCGTGCCGCGCGCGACGATCTGGCCCTTGTCGAGGACCAGGATCTGGTCGGCGTTGAGGACCGTGCTGATGCGCTGGGCGATGACGACGCTGGTGCGGTTACGCATGAGCGTGTCGAGGGCCTGCTGGATGCGGGCCTCGGTGGCCAGGTCGACGCTGCTGGTCGAGTCGTCGAGGATCAGGATGCGCGGGTCGAGCAGCAGCGCCCGGGCGATCGCCACGCGCTGCTTCTGCCCGCCGCTCAGAGTCGATCCGCGCTCGCCGACCGGCGTGTCGTAGCCCTCGGGGAAGGTCATGATGAAGTCGTGGGCCGAGGCGGCCGTGGCGGCCGCGATGACCTCGTCCATCGTGGCGTCCGAGCGGCCATAGGCGATGTTGTCGCGGATGGTGCCGGAGAACAGAGTCGTCTCCTGCAGCACGATCCCGATCTGGGCCCGCAGCGACTCGAGGGTCACGTCGCGCAGGTTGTGCCCGTCGATCTTCACCGCGCCTTCAGTCGGGTCATAGAAGCGCGGGAGAAGGTTGATGATGGACGTTTTGCCCGACCCGGTCGCGCCCAGCAGGGCGACGGTCTGGCCGGGGTGGGCGGTGAACGAGACGTTCTGCAGCACCGGCTTGCCCTCGCCGATGTAGCGGAAAGTGACGTTCTCAAAGGCGATCTCGCCCTTGACCGGCGGCAGCGCGGGGGCGCCCGGCTTGTCGACCACGTCGCTCTTGGCGTCGAGGATCTCGAAAATGCGGGTGGCCGAGGCGGCCGCCTGGCCGAACTGGGTGACGATGATGCCGAGCTGGGCGATGGGCAGGAAGAGATAGACCAGATACAGGCTGAATTCCTGCCACACGCCGATGGTCAGCGTGCCGAGCACGATCTCGCGCCCGCCGAAGTAGAGCACCGCCGACTGGCCGAGGTTGGCGACCAGGAAGATGACCGGGAAGAGGAAGGTGAACAGCCGCGAAATCTGAAGCTGCTGGTTGAGCAGCCGATTCGC
>JAGOCU010000198.1:0-1680 GCA_017998555.1 Thermoflexales bacterium | reverse complement strand
TGCAGGGTCAGATTGGCCGGCAGCTTGAGAAACTCAAGCAGCCGGGGGAGGGCCGCCGACATCGCGGCGGCGGGGATGGAGGGCAGGCGGTCGAGGACGGCCTTGCCGGCCACCCCGCTGCTCACCGCGTCGATGATGCCCGAGACCAGCTTGGGCACCGCGAGCTGCGAGAGCGTGGCGATGACCAGGAAGATGTAGGGCAGCGAGGCCTGGCGCCGAAAGCGGCCGAGGTATTTGATCGCGCGGCCGATCGCGTCTTTGTTGACGGGTGCGCGCGGCGGGCGGCCGCCGCTGGGACGTTGCATCATGGTGTTGAGGTTTCCTCCGTTATCTTTTCAGGTGTCAGCCTGGCACGACGTTTTTCGGAGGCGATATCCCCCCGCGAAGCGGGGGGATATCGCCTCCGAAAAGGCGGTCTATGGCTGGCTCCGGGGTTCACGTGTTTCTGCCGCGCCGGCGCATTCCTTCATCAGGGCGCCTTCGGGGTCCATCGCCCCGAGCAGATCGAGCAGCAGGTTCTGCAGGGTATGAGCCCGGCCCGGGCCCAGTTGGCGCAGACCTTCGACCAGGCGGGCGTGGGTCTCATGCAGGGGCAGGCTGGCCAGCAGGGCAATGGCGTCCGGCGTCACCGCGAGCGGGGTCCGGCGCCGATCATTCGGATCCTTCTGGCGCGACACCAGCCCGAGTTCCTGCAGCCGATCGACGACCGGCACGAGCGTGGACGGCGTCACCGTCATGCGCTGGCCGAGTTCGCTCAAGGTGAAGTCGCGCCGGGACAGGATGCGCAACACGCCGAGGTGCATGCCGGTCAGCCCGGGATGGACGACCTGCACCCGCTCCTCGATCTGGCGCCAGGTCAGCTTGGCGATGCCACCGACCAGCATGTGAATCGCATGCGCGGTGGTGACATCGGGGGGCATCAGCCCGGGCGCATTCGGCTCGGTTCCAGTCACCGTATTCATTCGAAGTCGAATGATACCAAACCAAATGATATAGAGCCTGATTTTTCCTGAGCGGAAGATGAATGGGAGAAGGCGCGGAGAAAACGCGAGGGCTAGGACTGGAGCGCGGGCGTCTCGCCCGCGCGTCCGTGGCCAAACATGTCCCAGATCGACTTGCGCATAGATCGCGCGGGCGGGGACGCCCGCGCTCCAATTCGTAAGCCGCCGATCGCCCCTACCTCTTGCCAGCCGCCAGCGCCTCCTCCAGCGCATACCCAGCCGCCACGAGTTCCCCATCCTCCAAGAACCGCCCGATCAGCGTCGCGCCCATGGGTTCGCCGCTCTCCCGCCGGCCCAGGGGCAGGGTCAGCGCCGGCGCGCCGGCCATGGCGAAGGGGATGAAGCTGGCGTTCCCAGTCCCGGCCAGCAGGTCGCAGCCGGCCTCGCGGAGCAGATCATCGATTCGGGCCCGGGCGCCGGCCCGATTGCGTTCACGGGCTTCGGCATACGCCTCGGGGGTGACCGTGTGCGCCTCCGAGGCAGCCAGCAGGGTCTGCCCCCACGGAGCGCGCTGGGCCGGGTCGGCGGCATTGAAGGCGACGATATCGGCCAGCGATCGCATCGGCGCGCCGGTCGCGGCCAGATAGGCGTTGACCCCGCGCTTGAAGTCGTAGTAGGCGACGGTCATGAAGTCGTCGCGGAAGCGCGTCTCATTCAGCGGCTGCGGGGTGGTCTCGAC
>JAGOCU010000197.1 GCA_017998555.1 Thermoflexales bacterium | reverse complement strand
GTCATGAATGCATTTGAGGGGAGTCCGGTGACGTGGATAGGCTTGGGCGCGCGGGCCGCCTTGCGTATGCGGGTGGGTGTCGATCAGGAAAACGCCTTGTTTGAGCTGATGCCGGCCGAAGATGCCCAGGTTGACGAGCTTCTGGCCGTGCTGAGCGCGGCGTTGGCCCGGCTCAACCCGCGCGGCCGCCGCCCCATTCAGGCTCACCAGTCTCAACTGGATGATCCAGGCAGTCTCGCCGCGCATGCCGCGCTGCAAGGCCTTGGGTTCGCCAGCCTGCGCACGCTGGCGCACATGCTCGCCACGGTGACCCGGAGCTGATGCATGCCTGAGTTGCCCGAGGTTGAAACCGTCGCCCGCAGCCTGCGTGTCGGCAGCCCGGAGGGCGGGCCGCCCCTGATTGGGCGGGTCATTGAGCGCGCGCAGGTGTTCTGGGCCCGCGAGGTGTCGGGATTGCCGGCCGCGGATTTCGAAGCCCGGGTCGCGGGCGCGCGTGTGACCGCCGTTGGGCGGCGCGGCAAGTATCTGACCTTCGCGCTCGATCCCGTGGGCGTGATGCTCGTCCACCTCAAGATGAGCGGCCGTCTCGAGGTCGTGCCACGCGAGGCCGCGCTTACGTCCCATGCGCGCGTCGTGTGGTGGCTGGATTCGGGTCTGGCGCTGCGCTTCGACGACGCGCGCAAGTTCGGGCGGGTATATCTGCCAAGCGCGCTCGAGGACGTGACCGGCAAGCTCGGCCCGGACGCGCTGGAGATCGATGTCGCGTCTTTTGTCGATCGTTTGTTGCGCAAGAAAGGGGCGCTCAAACCGATCCTGCTGGATCAATCCTTTGTAGCCGGGATCGGCAACATCTATGCGGATGAGTCGCTCTGGCGGGCTCAACTGCGGCCAACCCGTCTGGCGTCGACCTTGAAATACAGCGATGCGCAACGCCTGCACGGTTGCATCCGGTCCGCCCTGCAGGCAGGGCTCGCCGCCAACGGGGCCAGCATCGACTGGGTGTATCCCGGCGGGAAGTTCCAGAACGAGTTTCACGCCTATGGCCGGACCGATCAACCCTGCCAGCGCTGTGGCGCGCCCATCCAGCGCATCCTCGTCGGCCAGCGCGCGACGCATTTTTGCAGGAAATGTCAACGCTGAGCATTGGACCGCGGACCGCGGACCGCAGACCGCAGACGGTGGATCGCCGTCTGCCGTCCCACTAACCCATGCGCCCGCGCGTCTACTCCACCGAAGCCATTGTCCTGCGCCGGGATGATTACGGCGAAGCAGATCGGCTTCTGACGTTGCTCACCCCGCGGTCGGGAAAGATGCGGGTGATGGCCAAGGGCGCGCGCAAGACGAGCAGCCGCAAGGCCGGGCATGTTGAGCTTTTCACCCGGGTGACTCTGATGCTCGCCCGCGGCCGTCTTTTTGACATCGTCACCCAGGCTGAGGCGATCGAGACCCATCGGGCTTTGCGCGAAGACCTCCGGCGCGGCAGCTACGCCCACTATTTGGCTGAACTGAGCGACCAATTCGCGCAGGAAGAAAGCGAGGATGCCGCGTTATACGAGTTGCTGTCGAGCGGGTTAATGTGGTTGTGCGAAGCGCGCGATCCGTCCCTGGCGGCCAGGCTGTTCGAGATGCGGTTGCTTTCGCTGGCCGGATATCGGCCGCAGCTTTTTCGTTGCGCGAAAACGGGCTCGGCGCTTGAAGTGGACGCGGGCGAGGCCGAGCGTAAGACGCCATTTTCCCCGGCCGAGAGCGGGACGCTGGTCGCCGGCGCGGCGCTGCAGGCGCGCGACGTGGTCATGTTGTCGCGCAGCGCGCTGTTCCTGATGCGGGCGCTCCAGACCCGCGCGTTCGAGGACATCAACCGTCTGGATGTCCCGGAGGATGTTGCCGAGCAGGTGGAAGGCGCAATGCGGCGCTACTTTGTATACACCCTGGAACGCGCGCTCAAGTCGACTCGCTTCATTCGGCAAGTCGAAAACCTTGAGGGAGGCGCGAGTCAGGAGCGGCCGAGTCCGCCCTGAGACGCATCTGGCGCCGGTTCCCCTCCGTAGATGGCCAAGAGCCGTCACTTGCTGACTGCGCAGCCTGAGTTAGGATATCTCCTGTGGCACCTCACGTTTCCACCGCAGGCGGATCCGCTGCGAAGCGAGCCCGCTTCCCGGCAATGAGCTATCCCGGTTTTCGGGTTTTCTTGCTTGGCCAGTTTATGTCGCTGGTCGGCACCTGGATGCAGAACGCCGTCCTGCCGTATCTTGCCTATCGCATCAGCGGCCAGCCGATCTATCTGGGTCTGGTGGCCTTTGCGGGCACGCTGCCGTCGATGCTCTTCACTCTGCCGGCGGGGGTGTGGGTCGAGCACCTGGACAAACGCAAGGTCGTCATCGCCATGCAGGCGGTGATGATGGCCCAGGCCTTTATCCTGGCGGCCCTGACACTCGCGGAACTGATCACCATCTGGCACATCATTGTGCTGGCTCTGGTGCTCGGCATGGCCAATTCGATCGAGATCACCGCCCGCCAGACCATGCAGAGCGAGCTGGTTGGAAAGGAGGCGATCCCGAGCGCCATCGCCCTGAATGGCGCGGCCTTCAACCTGGCCCGGGTGATCGGGCCATCGCTGTCGGCGCCGTTTCTGCTCCTGATGGCCGACGGAGGCGAGGGTTGGGCCTTTGTCGCCAACGGGGTGAGCTACCTGTTCGTCATCATTGGGTTGCTGTTGCTGCCGTTGTTGTCGCGCGGGTATCGGGTGGACGATGACGACGCTGCGCCTGCGCCAAAGGCCGCAGCCATGGATGCGTTTCGCGAGGGCCAGCGCTTCATCCGCGACCATGGGCTGGC
Organism: Thermoflexales bacterium; assembly: GCA_017998555.1. Taxonomy (GTDB): domain Bacteria; phylum Chloroflexota; class Anaerolineae; order J036; family Brachytrichaceae; genus Brachythrix. Next base: position 2,099 of record JAGOCU010000197.1, on the reverse strand, counting down.
TCAGATGGTGATCATCATGGCCGCGGTGCTCGGCTTTATTGGTTGGCCGGCCGTGCAGCAGATTCCCGTCTTCGCTCGGGATGTGTTGGCCCAGGTGGGTGACCTCGAGTCAGCGGTCGCCGCCCGCAACAGCCTGCTCGTCACCGCCCAGGGGGTCGGAGCCCTGGTGGCCTCGATATTGCTGAGCTGGTTCGCCCACGCCAAACGCAAGGGCCTGTGGATGATCGCCGGCCAGTTTGCGTTTGCGGTATCCATCCTTGGTATGGCGTTTTCGCGTTCGCTGCCGCTTTCGATCGGATTGATGGTTGTGGGCGGGTGGGGGATGGTCACCCAGAACAACAACGCCAATCAGATCCTGCAGATCACGGTGCCGCGGGCGTATCGGGCCCGCGTGTTCAGCACGTATTTGTTCGCGCTGCAGGGCGTTACCCCGTTTGGCAGCCTGCTGGCGGGCGTGATCGCCCAGTACTACGGCGCGCCGGCCGTGGCCTTGCTGAGCGGCGTGGCATGTCTGGCAGTGGCGATTGGCGGGAATCTGTTGTCATCCAAACTGCGTGACTACAGCCTCGAGGACGCCGTCGCGTGATCGAACGGTTCACCCTGCCCGACGGCGCGTGTCTGGCATTTGAACGCTCGGGCCGCGGTCCAGCGACGCTGCTCGTCCACGGCTTTTCGCTCGATCTGGACATGTGGCGCGAGATGGCGCCGCTGCTGGCCGCCGGACGCAGCGTCGTGGCCGTCGATTTGCGCGGGTTTGGCCGATCCGATACGCCTGAGCTCCCGTACACCCATGTGGCCGATCTTGCCGCGCTGATGGACGGCCTGGCGATTGAGCGCGCGGCGATCGCTGGGTTGTCGATGGGGGGCGGAGTGGCGCTCGATTTTGCCGTGGCGTATCCCGATCGGGTGTCGGCGCTGGTGGCTGTGGATGCGACGTTGGACGGATTCCCATGGACGATTGACTGGAACTTGCGCGTGCGCGAGCGCACACTCGACGAGATTCGCCGGGTCTGGCTCGCTTCTGATCTGCTGGCCTGGCCGCAGCGCGATGCCTCTGTCGCGGCCTGGATGGCGCAACAGGTCAGCGCTTATTCGGGCTGGCACTGGCGCCATCGCAATCCGCATCTCCGTCCCGCGGTGCCGACAATCGGACGGCTCGGCGAGGTTCGGGCGCCAACACTGGCGATGGTGGGCGAGCATGACCTGCCGGATTTTCGCGCCATCGCGGAGATCCTGGCCCGCGACATTTCCGGCGCCCGGCTCGAGGTCCTGCCCGGCGTCGGGCATCTGCCGCCGATGGAGGCGCCCGATCTTACGGCGAGGGTTGTGCTGGAATTCCTCAGGTCGGTGGGAGCCTAGAATTCATCTCAAAGACGAGTAGCGAGATCACACTCCCCGCGCGAAGCGCGGGAGTGTGATCTCGCCACGCAATTTCAGGTTCTGGCCACGGGCCGCCGATCCATCAATGGAATCGGGTCGCCTCTTGCCGAACACTCGATCAGGATATTCAGTCGTCGCAGCCGGGTGTCTTCGGCTTTTGCACTGATGACCCAACCAATCGCGCCCCGTCGATACGAGCCTGAACGCTGGCCAAAGTCCTTCCAGGCCGCCTTATTTTTGCGCAGGATGGCGGCGTAAGGCTCGGGCAGCGCGTCCGGCCGTGTCTCGTATGAATAGATGCCGCTCTTCTCTTCGACGCGCCCTTCGAAAGCGCGCAGGCCGGCCGGCTGCATGAGGCCCGCCGACGTCAACGCCGCGACCCGCCGGATGTTGACGGCGCTCCAGTTGCTTCCCGCGCGGCGCGGGGTGAAGCGGATCATGTAGGCGTCCGCGTCCACGCTTTTGCGCAGCCCGTCGATCCAGCCAAAACACAGGGCCTGATCGACCGACTCGGGCCAGGTGATGCTGGGCATGCCCGTGGCGACTTTGCGATATCCGACCCAGAGTTCCTCCGCGCTGGCATGATGCTGCGCGAGCCAGGCCCGGAAGTGGGCGGGCGTGTCAAAAAAGGTCGGTGTTGCGGCGGGTTTCATGGGTGAAAGGATACGCCCAGTCGCCACAGGTTCTCGGGATACAGGTTTTGTTGGCGCCTCTTAAGG
>JAGOCU010000196.1 GCA_017998555.1 Thermoflexales bacterium | reverse complement strand
GGGATGATCCGGTCGGTGTCGATGTTGTCAATGTCGTAGACGTGCGCGGCGCCGCGACGCTGCGCCGCGTCGCGTAGCGATGCCGTCATCGCGCCACCTCGGCCGGATCGGCAATGGCGCCGGCGAGCGCGCTCGCGGCGACGACGGCGGGTGAGGCGAGATAGATCTGGGCGTTGGGGTTCCCCATCCGTCCCTGGAAGTTCCGATTGGCGGTCGAAATCACCACTTCGCCATCGCCCGGCACGCCCTCATGCGTGCCGACGCAGGGCCCGCACCCGGGCGGGATGAACGTCGCCCCGGCTTCACTCAGCGCCGCGATCGTGCCATCCGCAAGCGCCTGATTGAACACCCGCCGCGATACCGGGGCGATGATCAGCCGCACTCCGGCCGCCAGACGCCGCCCGCGCAGAATGTCGGCCGCGGCGCGCAAGTCATCGAGCCGGGCATTCGTGCAGGACCCGATGAAGCCGGCGTCGATTCGCGTGCCAAGCACGTCATCGATCGGCGAAACATTCTCCGGCGAGTGCGGGCGCGCCACCTGGGGCCGCAACTCGCTCACATCTACGTCATGGACGGCGCTGTAGGTGGCGTCCGAATCGGGCCAGGTCGCCATGAAATCGTACGGCAGCATCAACCCGGCCGGATCGACCAGCCCGGTTTTCGCCCCCATCTCACTCGCCAGATTGGCCAAAGTCATGCGCGGAGACAGACCCATCTCGCGAATCGCCGGGCCGGCGAACTCGACCGCCTGATAGTTGGCGCCCTCGGTGCCGATCAAACCGATCAATTTCAGCGCCACATCTTTGGCCGTTACGCCGGCTGGCAGGCGTCCGCCCAGGTTGATCCGAATGGTTTCAGGAACCTTGAGCCAGGTCTTGCCTGTCAACAGGGCCCCCGCCAGGTCAGTGCTGCCCACGCCGCAGGCAAATGCATTCAGCGCGCCGTAGGTGGGGGTATGCGAGTCTGCGCCCAGGAAGAGATCGCCCGGCCGCACATGCCCGTTCTCGACCATGAGCTGATGGCAAATCCCGGAACCGATATCATAAAAATGACAGCCCTGCTCACGGGCAAACACCCGCATCATCGCGTGCAGATTGCTCACCCGTTCAGTGGGCGCCGGCGCGGCGTGGTCGAGGATGAACGACACCTTGCCGGGATTCCACACGCGCTGGCCGCCCATTTCGCGAAAGGCCACGATGGCCAGCGGCGCGGTGGCATCAGTGGCCATGACCCCATCGATGTCCGCGATGACGAAAGCGCCGGCGCGCACCGGGCGCCCGGCATGGCGCGATAGGATCTTTTCGGCCACCGTCAAGCCCGGCCCGGCACGCGGCGAAAGCGTCATCATTCAGCCCGCCTCCGAGTGCGACCCAAGTCGGTACAGCTTGCCGGGCAGTGCGCGTCGCAATAGCGCTGCCATCCGCAGAGAGACACCGGCCACGTCCGAAAGACGCACGCCCGTCACAATGCCCATCTCTGCGAGCATATGAAGGGTGTCCTCGGTCGCAATGTTACCGGTCGCGCCCGGGATAAACGGGCAACCACCCAGTCCGCCAAAGGCCGTGTCAAACCGGGCGACGCCGTGCGCCAGAGCCGCCAGGACATTGGCCAGGCCCATCCCGCGGGTGTCATGCAAATGCAGCACCAGCGGAGTGTCGCCCAGGAGCGGCAGCGCCGCTTCGAGCATTCGGCTGATCTGGGCCGGGTTGGCCATCCCGGTGGAATCCGCCAACAGCACTTCGTCAACCCCGTAACCAACGAGTTCGCGGACAAGATCCAGGACCCGCTGCGCATCGATCGCGCCTTCGAAGGCGCAGCCAAATGCGCATTGCACGCCACCCCGGACGCGCAACCCGAGCGCATGGGCCCGCGCCGCCATGGTCCCCACCTCGCGCGCGGCCTCGTGCGCGCCCATCCCCGTGTTCAGGCGGCTGTGGGTGTCCGATGCGCTTGAGCTGATGTCGATCTTGTCCAACCGGGCGGCGGCGGCGCGCTCGACACCCCGCAGATTGAGGGCCAAACCGGAATACTCGACCCCCGCCCGGCGGGCGATACCGGCGCAAACCGCCTCCGCTTCAGCCATTTGCGGCACGCGGTCCTGGCGCACAAATGACGTGACCTGGATGGCCGGCAGGCCGCTGGCCGACAACGCGTCAATCAAAGCGATTTTGTCCGGGGTGGAGATCGGAATGGGCTCAGCCTGCCAGCCGTCACGGGGACCGACCTCAATCAGGGTGACACGTGCGGGAAACTGCATGGTCGCCAAATGTCATGACATTATAACATTTGAGGGCCTTGGCCTGATTTTCAGATCCCCTGCGGGAGCGGGGGCACGCTGCTATGCGCTGATTCGATCAAATAGCTGGCGTCGGGTTCCGGACTTGAGCACCGGACTCGGCAACTCGCGTCCGAGGAAGTCCTGCAAGAGTCGGGCCGCAGCCTGAATGCCGGCAATATCGATGCCGGTCGCGACCCCGAGCTCTTCGCACAAGTTGACCACGCCTTCGGTCGGGATGTTGCCCGTGCCGCCGGACATGATGGGGCATCCGCCCAGCCCGCCCAACGACGCGTCAAACGTATCGATCCCACACTCGAGCGCGGCCACAACGTTGGCCAGGCCCAGCCCGCGGGTGTCATGCAGGTGAAGCGACAGATGCGCTCGAACGCCCAGCGCTTCGGCAAGGCGCCTCATCATCCGTTTCATCTGCGCCGGATGCGCGACGCCGATCGAGTCGGCGATGCAGATCTCGCGCAGGCCGATCTCGGCGAACGTCTGGGCAAGCGCCACGACGCGATCTTCCGGCACGACCCCCTCAAATGGGCAGCCAAAGGCCAGCGCCAAGGTCACCTCTGCCGGGATGCCCGCGCCGGCGGCAATGCCCAGGATTTCGCGCGCCTGCTCGACGGATTGGCCGACGCTCATGCCGACGTTGCGCTGGTTGTAGGTCTCGGTGCAACAAACGACCAGGCGAATGCTGCCGGCCCCAGCCTCGATGGCTCTGCGCGCGCCGCGCGCGTTTGGGATCAGGGCCGCATATTCCACCCCGGGCAGCCGCTCGATCCGCCGCATCACCTCGTCCGAATCGGACATTTGAGGAATGACCTTCGGATTGACAAAAGAGGTGGCTTCGATCTTGCGCACGCCCGCCCGGGCGATGCGATTGATCACCTCGACCTTGAGATCGGTCGGGATGAAGGTCGTCTCCATCTGGAACCCATCCCGAGGTCCAACTTCGACGATCGCGGCATTGGCTGGCAGTTTGGCGACCACGTGTCGAGAGTCTCCTATGGCGACGCCAAACGCGCCCGTAACGCCGCAATCGCCTCAGGCTCCAGACCGATCTCGAGCAGATACCCTTCCACACCGCCGTGCCGCGCGCCCAAGTGCGCGAGGGTCGCGTGTACGGTTTCGGCCCGGCACGGCATATCGGTCTCCAGGCGAATACGCTCGGTGGAACCGATCGGGTATTGGGCAATGATTTCGGCGTAGACGTGCTTCAGATTCTCGTTCGACGCGACATAGTCGTCGGCGATGGCGTCTTCGTCGACACCCACCAACGACTCGATGAGGATCGAGAGCAGTCCGGTTCTGTCCTTTCCCGCATGGCAGTGATAGATCGACCCACCCGGGCGCGCATACGCCAACGTGCGGATGATGGTCAGGATCTGCGGCCTCGCCAGGCGCAGCATTTCGACGTTCCACTCCACCCAAGGCAGGTGCTGGCGGTCCAGACTCACGATGGCGGCGTTATCCATGTCCATCATGGACGCGTGCACCAGCGTTACGCCGCTATCCGGCAACGCGCTGTACGGATTTGGCCGGCGGGCCAGCTCATCGTGATAACGCAGGTCGATGACCGTGCGGATCCCGTAGGCGCGGACTTCCTCGAAGCCGGCCGGCGAAAGGCGGAACAGACCGTCGGCTCGCACGATGGCTCCAAAGCGGGTGCGGCCGCCGCCCTTCACGGGCAAGCCTCCGAGATCGCGGACGTTCAGACAAGCGGACCAGCGCACCGTGCGCTCGGTCAAAGCGGTCGAAAGTGTGGCAGACATCGTGCCTTTATACCCCAGCCGAGGCCTGCGCTTGTTTCAACATGACAATCTCCACCCGATCGAGCAGCTCATCTCGCGTCCAACGCCGGACGCTGATCAGGTTCCCGCCCTGGGGGTCAAAGACATCGATGAAATCCACCGCGTCGGATCCAGCCACACCCGTCCCTTCGAGCATCCAGCCGGCGCGCCGGGCAATGCCGCTGATCGTTCCGGCAATCGCAAGCCGCGCGCCTCGCGCGAGGAAGGAGACCTCAAAATCGGGCTCGTGATAACGCTCCGATCCCGCGTACTCGCGCGCAACACGGGTCTCGTCGAGAAGCGTCCCCGAGCGATCAACCCGCCGGCGCGCACCCAGCCACCGACTCGCGACCGCTCCGGGCCAGGTGTGGCCGCAGAACGTTGGATAGTCCGCTCCAGGGGCTTCAGGGATTGCGAGCCCAACGATATTGGCGATCCGCTCGCCCGCGTTGAAGAATTGCCCGCCCGTAATCTGCCGGTCAGGCGCGGGCATCACCGAAAAGGAGGTGAAGTTGTGGCCAAAGCGCGGCCACACCCCCCGGCCAGTCATCGCGCCCTCGCCCCAGCCCAGTCCATTCCCGATGACATCAGGGCCGAGATAACGCCGCGCGCGGCCGTCCACCCGCAGCGTGAATATGCGCTCGCCACTGAACTCGCCCATGGGGTGTCCGGCCAACTCCGGGCCCGGAACGCAAGTCTGGATGACATCCAGATCGCCATCCTGCCTGCGGCGCAACTCGCGCCGCTGCCGCACAATCCCGGCGAAGGCGCCATCCGAGTTGTAGACATACTCGCTGACGAGCCAGGAACCGAGGAACGCGGGTTGGGTTGTCATTTTTCCGTTGATAACGTTGATAACGTTGATAACGTT
>JAGOCU010000195.1:3608-4955 GCA_017998555.1 Thermoflexales bacterium | reverse complement strand
CCGGTCAACAACGCCATCAAGCGGGTGCTCACCGAGGTGTATGGCAAGCCGCCCTACTACATCCGGATGGGCGGGAGCGTGCCGGTCACCGGCATGTTCGAGCGCGAGCTGGGCGCCAAGGTTGCCACGCTTTCCTTTGCCCTGGAAGATGAGGGGATGCACGCGCCCAACGAGTTCTGGCGCATCGCCAGCCTGGATAAGGCCCTCAAGGCCTACGCGCTGTTCTTCAACGAGACGTTTTGAGGTAAGCGCCAATTCATTCGGCGGCGATATCCCCGGCGAAGCCGGGGATATCGCCGCCGAGGATGGCCCGATCCGGAGGAATCATGCGACCCGTCACCCTCTTTACCGGCCAATGGGCCGATCTACCGCTTGAAGTGCTGGCCCCCAGGGCCAAGGCCTTTGGCTACGACGGGCTCGAGCTGGCCTGTTGGGGCGATCACCTCGATGTTGAGAAAGCCGCGTCCAGCGACACCTACGTGCGCGGGCGGCACGACCTGCTGGAGAAGCACGGGCTCAAGCTCTTCGCCATCAGCAATCACCTGGTCGGCCAGGCCGTCTGCGACGAGATCGACGAGCGCCACAAGGGCATCGTGCCCAAGCGGGTGTGGGGGCGCGGCCCCAAGGGCGTCCAGGAGCGCGCGGCCGAGGAAATGAAAACCACCGCACGGGCCGCCAAAGCGCTGGGGGTCAAGGTTGTCAATGGCTTTACGGGCTCGAGCATTTGGAAGTATCTGTACAGCTTCCCGCCGGTCACGGCCGCCATGATCGACGCGGGCTACCGTGATTTTGCCGATCGCTGGAATCCCATCCTCGACGTCTTCGACCAGGCCGGTGCGCGCTTTGCGCTCGAGGTTCATCCGACCGAGATCGCCTTCGACATCGCGTCATCCCAGCGCGCCATTGACGCGCTGGGCGGGCGCAAAACGTTCGGCTTCAACTACGACCCGTCCCACCTCGGCTATCAGGGCGTCGACTACGTGGCCTTCATCCGCATGTTCGGCGAGCGGGTTTACCACGCCCACATGAAGGACGTCTACTGGAGCCCGACCCCGACCCAGGTCGGCGTCTTTGGCGGGCACGTCCCGTTTGGCGATTCGCGCCGCTTCTGGGACTTCCGCTCGCTTGGGCGCGGCTCGATCAACTTCGAGGCCGTCATTCGGGCGCTGAACGAGATCGGCTATGCCGGCCCGCTCTCGGTCGAGTGGGAGGACAGCGGGATGGATCGCGAGCACGGCGCCACTGAGGCGGCCGCTTTTGTCAAACGCCTGGACTTTCCGCCCAGCGCGATCGCCTTTGACGCGGCGTTTGAGAAGAAGTGACCGGACTGGAAAGCGAAATGCCCCG
>JAGOCU010000195.1:1888-3508 GCA_017998555.1 Thermoflexales bacterium | reverse complement strand
CGGCGAAGGCCACGTCCATTTCTTCGTCGACACACCCGCTTCGACCGTTCCAGTCGGCAAGGTCGTGCCGCTCGATCAGGCCAACGTCTACGTGCACGCCGGCAAGGAACCCTTCACCTCGCGCGAGCTCGAGCTGAGCCCGGGCCGGCACACCATCACCGTGGTCATGGCAGATGCCGCTCATATCGTGGTGGGCCAACCGCAGCCAGCCTCGGTCACCATCGACGTGGAGTGAGCGCGATGGAAACACCGCTCACCGCCGCGGCGCCTGCTTCGGCTCGCGTGCCATCGCTCATGCGTCTTGCCTTGCCAGGGCTGTTTCTGCCCGGGAGTTTCATACTGTTCGGCCTCGGCGCGGTCGTCCTCCAGCCATTCCTGTCTCTGCTCCTGTCGAGCAGCGCGGTTGAGGCCGCCCAATTGCCGGTGATGGGCGTCGCGCTCATCGCCGGAGGTGCGCTCTGGGGACGCGCGCTGGGGCTCGATTTTGCCGTCGGTATCCGGCGCAGGATGGCGCTGGCCGCCGCCCTCAGCCACATCGCGTTGGTCCTCCTGGCCGGGGTCGTCCTTGGGCGCCTCGAGGAGGACCTGGTTGGGGCGGGACACTCGCCCCTGCCGCTTCATCAGCTCTTTACGGCCCTGTTCGTGCCGGCGACGGCGATTGTATGCGCCGGGATGAGCGCGGCGGTCGGCCTGGCTGCCGGCGGCCGGCGGCTGGCGGGGCGCCTGGCCTGGCGGGGCGCCCTGGCCGGCGCGGCTGCTTTCCTCATCGCCAACGTCATCCAGGACCTGCTCGGCCGGCGGGTGGGCGGCCCCAATGCGGCCGAGACCGCCACGATGATCTCGGTGATGTTCATCGCGAATACCTGCGCGGCACTGGCGATGACGGCGGCGATCGCCCGCGCATTGCGCGCGGCCCGGCCGGAGTAGGCGATGAAAGAACTGCCGCTCTCCATCGGTGTGATCTCGTTTGTGGCTGGACTGGTGCTGCTGATCGCGGCCATTGCCGGCCAGAAGATCGAGATCGCGGCCGTCAAGTTGCCCGAGATCGTCGATGCAAAACGCCGCTTCGTCGTCGGGGTGCTGGGCGCCGTGTTGATCGGCTTCGGGATGTGGGATGGCACCCTGCCAGCCTTCCTGCGACCGACGACGGCGGGCGCGGCCGCATCCGCACCTGCGCTGGCCTCGGCAACCGGCGTTCCGGGCGGGTCACCGGCCATCCCGGGTCTGCTCGCCTGCCTTGCGGATGTGCCTGCCGATGACGTCCAGATCGTGCCGGTCGAGATCGATCTGCGGACCGATCGGAAGTTCGGCAGCCGACAACCCAAAGACGGCCTCCTCGCCATTCAGTTCACCGGCGCGGGCAAGCCGCTCGGGGCAGTCCGTCTCCAAACCCAATCGTCGGGGCTCGGCTTTCGGATCCTGAGTGTCGTCGACGCCAACTGCGGTCCACTGACGACCTACGCGAACATCACCGACCCGGGCGCTCCGAAGAATGCCGTGGTCAACCTCTTCACCGTCGAGTACCGCTTCCCGGCCGCCACAGTGCGGATGGACACCGGTTATTGCGAAGGGCGCGATTGCATCAGCCTGCGAGCGCAGCGGATGGCGCCGTAGCGCGTC
>JAGOCU010000195.1:0-1788 GCA_017998555.1 Thermoflexales bacterium | reverse complement strand
GCTTGGGGTGCTGGCCCTGATTATCGGGCTGATCCTGCTCGTCCGGTCGTACGCGACCGGGCAGCGCTTTGGCGAGGGCGCGCAGGTGCAGGTCTGGCAGCTCCTGGTTACGCTGATGATCGTCCTGCCTGCGCCGGCTTTCCTCAGCATTGGAGCCCTGATCGCCGCGCGCCGTCCCGGTAATGCGATTGGAACGTTGTGCTCGATTCTGGGCCTGGCCCTGGGTTTGTTCTTCTGTCTGGAGCACGTGTTCTGGATCGATCCGGGCAGCCCATTCAGCCTGTGGTCGGTCATGCTCTCCCGGGTCGTCGTTGGCGCATGGTTCGCGCTCATTCCCGTGCTGATCAGCGTGTTTCCGACCGGCCGCCCGCCCAGCCGGGGTTGGTGGGCGGTGAGCGTGGGTTCGGCGCTCGCGGCCGTCTGGGCGTTGTTCTTTGGAGCGTTCCAGACGACATTTTGGGTCGATGGTTATGGCACGGTCATGAGTCCGTTGGCGGACGACATCTATCGGCTGCGGTTGTCTCCGCACGCCGACTGGGCGCTTGAGATGGCCGAGCCGGCCAATTATGTGATCCTCCTGATGGTCGTCGCATCGGTTGGCTCGCTTTTCGCGCGTTGGCGTTCGGCCGATCGCCTCCAGCGCCAACAGATCAAGTGGCTGGGCGCGGCGGTTGTGCTGGGTCTGTCTGTCATGTTCTCAACCGGTTTGGTGTTTGGCTGGGAAGGGCTGATGCTAGGGCTGGTCACGCTCATGCTGGGGGTGCCGGCTGCGATCGCCATTGCGATCCTGCGTCACGGGCTTTTTGACATCGACGTTGTCTTCAGCCGCTCGCTGGTCTACGCCGCGATGAGCCTGTTTGTGGTCGGCGCATATGTCTTGCTCGTCGGCGGGGCCAGCGCCTTGTTGGGCGCGGGCAACACGGGTGACCTGGCCTTGTCAATTCTGGCCACGGGCCTGATCGCGGCGGGTTTTCAACCGCTGCGCCAGGCCGTGCAGCGGGCGGTCAATCGGCGCCTCTACGGCCGGCGGGATGAGCCCATGGCCGTCGTCGCCGCGCTGGGCGACCGGCTCGAGGCCGGCGATTCCGATGCCGCGCTGCTGGCCAGCATCGCCGAGACGGTGACCGGCGCGCTGCGCCTTCCCTACGCGGAAATCGACGCAGGCGGCCGGAAGGCGGCCAGCGGCAAGTCGCCGGCCGGAGCGCCGCTTGAGGTCTTTCCGTTGCGCTATCAGACTGAGGCGCTCGGCGAGCTTCGAGTCGCCCCCGCGCCCGGCGAGCGGCTCTCGGCCGCGGAGCGCGCGCTCTTGTCGACCCTGGCCCGCCAGGCCAGTCTCGCTGCCCATGCCGCGCAGACCCGCTCGGCGCTGCAGCAGTCGCGCGAGAACATCGTCGGCGCGCGCGAGGAAGAGCGCCGCCGGCTCCGGCGCGATCTGCACGACGGCCTGGGCCCAACCCTGGCCAGCCTCGCCCAGCGTCTCGATGCGGCCGGGGCGCTCACTCAGACCGACCCGGCGGCGGCCAGCCGGATGCTGATAGACGCGCGGACAAAGATGGCCAGCGCCATTGCCGATCTGCGCCGGGCGGCCTATTCGCTGCGCCCGCCCTCGCTCGACGAGCTGGGTCTGGTCTCGGCGGTGCGCGAGGATGCCCAGACCCTGATCCCGCCCGGCGGCTTGCGCTGCGAGGTGCGGGCGGACAAGACGCTGCCGCCGCTCCCGGCCGCCGCCGAGGCCGCCGCATACCGGATCGCCCTGGAGGCCATCACCAACGTCGTCAAGCACGCCGG